>SVFG01000020.1 GCA_015056975.1 Lachnospiraceae bacterium
CGGAGGAAATTCAAAGCTACTTGCCTCCCCAGGTAGAGTTTGCCTTTTATCTGGATGCCAGAGCGCAGAATATATATTGTAAAATTCAGGCAAGATACGGCGACAGCGCGGTATCTGTTTTGGATGTACTACGCAGTGAGGATGGTGCGTTGTTGCAAAATGCCCGCATGGACAATAAGGAGCAGGAGATTTTGTACCTGACCAGGCAGTTTTTTCCGGTGATTGATTTGGAGAATGATGAGCTGCATTGTAACGGGGAAGAGGAGCTGGTTTACGACTTTTTGGACCATGGAATTGAAAAGCTTGCCATTTTGGGAGAGGTGCATTGCACCCAAAGTTTCAGGGGGCGCCATATTATCAGAAAACCTAAGGTTTCCCTGGGCGTATCGGTGTCCGGAGGACTTTTGGATTTGCAGGTAGATGCGGAGGGCATTGACAGGGCAGAGCTGCTTGCCATGCTGCAAAGCTACAGACAGCGCAAGAAATATTACCGCATGAAAAACGGTGATTTTGTGAATTTACAGGACAACAGCCTGCAAATGTTGGGTGAGCTGATGGAGACCATGCATTTGTCCCCCAAGGATTTTGGGAAAGGAGAATTGCAGCTTCCGGTTTACCGTACCCTATACTTAGACAGACTTTTGGAGGAGAGCCAAAATGTGTATACCTCCAGAGACCATACCTTCCGTGAGATGGTAAAGAGCTTTAGGGCGGTGGGGGATGCCTTGTATGAGGAGCCCGCATCCTTAAAGGGAATCATGCGAAGCTATCAGAAGAAGGGCTATAAGTGGCTCCGTACGCTGGAGAATTACGGATTTGGCGGCATTCTGGCGGATGATATGGGTCTGGGTAAGACCCTGCAAATGATTTCCGTGATGTTGGCAGCAAAGGAGGAGGGTCTTACAGAGCCTTCCCTGGTGGTATGTCCTGCTTCCCTGGTATATAACTGGGGCGAGGAATTCAAGCGTTTTGCGCCTGCCCTTAAGGTGCAGCTGATTACGGGAAATCAAGAGGAGCGTAGGGAGAAGCTGCTTTCTTATCAGGACTATGATGTGCTGGTGACCTCCTATGATTTGTTAAAGAGAGATATTGAGCAGTACGAGGACAAGCAGTTTCATTATCAGGTAATCGACGAAGCACAGTTTATCAAGAATCATTCCACAGCGGCATCCAAGGCGGTGAAGGTAATTCATAGTAAGGTCCGGTTTGCCTTGACAGGAACACCCATCGAAAACCGTCTCAGTGAGCTTTGGAGCATTTTTGACTATCTGATGCCCGGCTTTTTATACAGCTATGAGGTGTTCAGAAGAGAGTTTGAAGCGCCTATCGTAAAGTTGGAAGATGAGGATGCCATGAAGCGTCTGCAAAAGATGGCAGGTCCCTTTATTCTCCGCCGCCTAAAGAGCAGTGTGCTGAAGGATTTGCCGGATAAGCTGGAGGAGACCCGCTATGTGAAGCTTGACAGCGAGCAGCAGAAGCTGTATGACGCCCAAGTAGTGCATATGCAGACACAGCTTGCCCTGCAAAAAGCGCAGGATTTTAACAAGAATCGCTTCCAGATTCTGGCGGAGCTTACCAGACTCAGACAGATTTGCTGTGACCCGTCCCTTTGCTATGAGAATTACAAGGGAGAGTCTGCTAAGCTGGAGGCTTGTCTGGATTTGGTGCAGAGTGCCATCGACGGCGGACACAAGATACTGCTGTTTTCCCAGTACACCTCCATGCTGGAGATATTACAAAGAGAGCTTACAGAGCAGGAAATCTCCTTCTACACCATTACCGGGGAGACGCCCAAGGAGAAGCGTCTGCAGCTGGTAAAAGCCTTCAACGAGGATGATACAAAAGTCTTTTTGATTTCCCTGAAAGCAGGCGGCGTAGGCTTAAATCTCACCGGTGCCGATGTAGTCATTCACTATGATCCATGGTGGAATTTGGCAGTGCAGAATCAGGCGACAGACCGCGCTCACCGTATCGGACAGGACAAAAAGGTAACGGTTTACAAGATGATTGTCAGCGGCTCTATCGAAGAAAAGATTGAAAAGCTGCAAAATACCAAGCAGCATCTGGCAGAGCAGGTGATGAGTGGAGATGCAGGAAGCTTAAGCAGCATGACCAGAGAGGAACTGCTGGAATTATTGGAGTGTTAAGAGGTAGCTTATGCCTATAGATACAGAAGCCTTTGAGGCGGCAAGGAAAAAGATAATCGGTGTGGATAGACAGCGGTTGGGTATCGGTACGCTTTCTGAGAAGACCGTCCATGCCATTTTGAAAAATTACTACGAACCGGATGAGGACAGGCAGGAAATACCTATAGAGGGCTATGTGGCTGACATCTATGCGGACGGTGAAATTCTGGAGATTCAAACCAGAAGCTTCAACCGCATGAGGGATAAGCTTACGGCCTTTCTGCCCCTGTATCCGGTAACCATCATTTATCCCATTCCCCGGGAAAAGTGGCTTATCTGGATTGATGAGGAGAGCGGGGAGCTCAGCAGCAAGCGCAAATCTCCTGCGAAGGGAAAGTCCTATGATGCCTTTGCAGAACTTTACAAAATCAAGATGTTTCTACAGCATCCTAATCTGAGGCTGAAGCTGGTGCTTGTGGATATGGAGGAGTACCGCCTGTTAAACGGGTGGAGCCGTGACAAAAAGAAAGGCTCCAGCCGCTACGACCGCATTCCTTTGCAAATCGTAGAAGAAGTGGACATTACCTGTCCCCGGGATTACATGCAGTTCATCCCCTATGAGCTTCAAGAGCCCTTCGGCGTAAAGGATTTTGCCAAGGCCGCCCACATCCCTGCACAGCGGGCGCAAGCGGTGATACATATTTTATTCCACATGGGCATGATAAAGCGCGTGGGCAAAAAGGGTAATGCGTTTTTGTATGAGGTGGAAGAATCGTAATTTGGATTTGCAGTGATGTCGGAGGGAAATAGCATGATAGATGGTCATATTCATATTGAGCGAGGAGAGTATACGCTGGATTGGATAAATCGATTTGTTGACAGAGCGGTAGAGATGCAGCTGGATGAAATCCGGTTGCTGGAGCATTGCTATCGATTTGAAGAGTTTGTCCCCATGTATGATTCCGTGTGTGCATACAGTGAATATGTAGATGCTTGGTTTCACAGACAGGCAGGGGTATTAAAGCTTGAGGATTATTTGGAACTTATCAAAAAGGTCAGAAACGAAAGGTTTTCTGTTGAGATAAAATTTGGTCTTGAGATTTGCTATTTCAAAGAATTTGAGGATTTCACGGCAGAACTGACAAAGGATAAAGGTTTTGATTTCTTATTGGGCAGTATTCATTTTGTGGATGATTTTGCCTTTGACCATAAGCCGGAGCATTGGGTCGGAATAGATGTAGACAAAATATATCGCAGATATTTTGAAGATTCTGTCTCACTGGCAAAAAGCAAGCTATTTGATGGTATAGGACATCCGGATGCAATCAAGCTATTTGGCCATAAACCATCCTATTCACTTACAAAATACTATGAGAGTTTAGCCAAGGAGCTTTCAAAAAGTAATATGTACGCCGATCAAAATAGCGGAGTTGCCAGAAGATGCCCTGACACGGGCTCCCTTGGCATGGAGGAAGAACTGCTTAAGATACTGAAAAAGAATAATGTACCAATTATCACTTCGTCCGATGCACATTGTCCGGAGGATGTGGGGTATAAGATTAGGGAGCTAAACAATGGAACATATTGAATTATTGGAAGTCCAAAAGAAATATGCGGAAGAAATATGGATGTTTCGTCAGGAGATTTTAGAATGTGATGCGGCGGATGAAGACCAATTTGCGGGTTGTTTATCACTTGATGAAAGTAATACTGCAGAAGAATGGATAAATATATGTGAGCTTCGGAAAGATAAGGAGACCTGTGAGAAAGCAGGAAATACGGTGCCCTCCCATACTTATTTAGCGGTGCGCAAAAGTGATGATAAGGTTGTGGGAGTTATAGATTTGCGTCATCATATCAATCATCCCATTCTCGGAACATGGGGTGGGCATTGCGGATATTCGGTGCGTCCTTCCGAACGCGGCAAAGGCTACGCAAAGGAGATGCTTCGTTTAAACATACAAAATGCCAAAGCTATGGGAATAGATAAGCTTCTTGTTACCTGTAATGTTTTGAATGAAGCCAGTGAAAAAATCATCAAAGCCAATGGCGGCGTGTTTGAAAAGATTATAGATGTGGATGGCAGCAAGATAAAGAGATATTGGATTACGGTTTAAGGGAGGAATAGTATGCTGGTTTTATGTTCAAACGGCTTATCAAGTAAAGAAATTTTATCATATACAAGTGAAAAGGTATGCTTTTGTAAAACTGCCGCATTAGTAGTTACTGCGGACAATGAATACAAAGAATCCAATTATCATGTATCAAGATGTATTTCTGAATTAGAATCATTAGACTTGAAGGTTGATGTTTTTGATTTGGATAAGCAACCTGCAGAATTGTTGTTGGATTATAATGTTGTGGAATTCATCGGTGGGAATCCGTACTATTTACTGCATTCTGTCAGAGAACACAATGCCACAGAAATATTAAAGGAGATTGCGACAAACAAAATATTGATTGGCTGGAGTGCGGCGGCATTTGTGTTTAGTCCTACGCTTGAATTGGTAAATTGTTATTCTCCTGAAATGAATTTCTTGGGTTTAACGGATTTAAGAGGCCTTTCGTTAACGCAGATACAGGTTTTGCCCCACTATAGCAAATTCCTTTCAAGATTTGACCGATTTGAAGAAAGATGCTGTGAATATGAAAAAGAACACAATGTTAGTGTCATTCGTATTAATGATGGAGAAGGCGTATTTATTGATAAAGGGATATATGTCTGCAAGATATAACTAACAGTATATAGAACCATACAAAATCAATTTAAGCGAGGTCTTATTTACATTCCTATCCTGATGAAGATAATGACTACTCAAGCTATATCAATAACCCTGATAAAGCAGTTTTTGTGGCATATTCCGACAAGGAATGCGTTGGTCAAATCGTATTACGTAAAGACTGGAATAAGTATGCTTTTGTAGAGGATATCTGCGTATCGAGATCTAGCAGAGGAAACGGTGTCGGTACTGCTTTGATGCAAAATGTGGATTTGGTATCGGAGCAGTAAATACGATGCTTTACAAAAATTTCGCCAAACCATTTTCTGATGCAATTGCAATATTCTGGTACTTGAAGTTTTGATGGTAAAGGAGGCCGATTATGAAGTACAAAGCAGTCGTTTTTGATTTGTTTGAGACCTTAATTACGGAGTGGGGACACAAGAAATATACCAAGAATGAGATGTGTGCAGATTTAGGTGTCGAAAGAGCAGAATTTGATGTTTTTTGGGATGAGAAGGAGCAAGACCGATATATAGGAAGTATGAGCTTTGAGGATTCCATTTTGTATGTCTGCGAAAAATGTGGAAAACATGTTGATAATATCACGATATCCGACATCATCGATAAAAGAATAAAGACAAAATCCGTCTGCTTTGAGTATGTATATCCGGAGGTGTTTCAGTTACTTAAGATTTTAAGGGAGATGGGGTTGCAGACAGCGATAATCAGCAACTGCTCCTCCGAAGAAGTAAACGTACTGAAAGAATCGGAAATATATAAATACTTTGATGAAGTAATATTGTCTTACGAAGTACATATGAAAAAGCCGGATTCCTGTATCTACGAGGAAGCGTCAAAACGGTTAGGTATTGACTTGGAAGAGTGCATCTTTGTGGGAGACGGAGGCAGTAATGAGCTTGAGGGAGCCAAAAATGTGGGAATGAAGGCAATCCAGGCAAAATGGTATACCAATCACCACCCTAAGAAGCGTGATAATATAGAGGGCTTTTTGGTGGCAGAAGAACCGCTGGAGATACTTCAGTATATTGAATAATTGAGTGTAAAGAACTTAATAAGGTAAATTTGCAGAAAAGAGGTACCAAGTATGATTTTAGAAACCAAACGGTTGATAATTCGAGATGTGAAATCGGAGGATGAAAAAGCATTTGTTGAAATGGCGTCGGATGGCAGCCTCAATGACATTGGCTTTGACGACAGTTGCGGCGGATGGATGGCGGCATGGATAACGGAAGCCCAACAATTTGCTGTTAGAAATAATCCATGCAAGGATTATTTAGCATATACAATTACTTTAAAAGATGAGAACAAGGCAATTGGTGCTGTTGGTTGTTCCTATTATGAGGACTTGCAGGAAGTAGGTATTACATATTTTATCGGAGCAAAGCATAGAAATGCGGGCTATGCCGTCGAAGCAGTGCGAGCCTATATAAAGCATTTTTTCGATTGTTATGCTATACAAAAGATGATAGCGACTGTCAGGGCAGAAAATGTACCATCATGTAAAGTGGTTGAAAAAGTAGGTTTTTCATTAACAGAGAAGAAGATGTATAAGGATTTGAATGATAGTAAAGAGGAAATGTATCATTTTTATGAAATTACAGCTTGAGTTGCAGCTTGCAAAATAAATATGAAGTTTTGAAAGGCATGGAGTTAAAGGAATAAAATGAAAGTGTTTTTTGTCCGTCATGGAAAAGATGACGATAGCTATCGTGGTGGTTGGAGTTCTATGGACTTAATCCCGGAGGGAATTAAGCAGGCAAAACAGCTTGGAAAATATCTAAAAGAGAACAATCAATATTATGCCATTACTCAGATTGTTTCAAGCGATTTACCCAGGGCAATGACTACGGCAAATATTATAGCTTCCGAATTAGACTTACCGGTGCAGGCGGAGTTTCAGATAAGGGAAGCAAACAATGGCGATTTGGCGGGAATGCCGAATCACATTGCAGATGAAAAGTATCCCGGCCTGTATTTTAGTTCCCTGGAAATGGACGAAGCTTATCCTAACGGAGAGAGTCCTAACGATTTTTACAAGAGAATTAAAGAGTGGTTTTTCACGTTTATTTCCGATTGCCGTAATGAAGAGAGTAATGTCTTGATTGTCACACACGGCGGTGTCATCAATGTGATTTATCATTTGGTGAAGGGAATGGAATGGAGTAATAAGGGACCTGTATTCAAAGCAGGGAATTGCAGTATTCATATACTGAATATGGATACTATGGAAATTGGAGAGGAACAATTTGTCTAATGGCTTCATGATAGGAAAGGAGTGGTTACAATGTTTAATAAACATGAAATAGCGAGAAATGCATGTCAGTTATTTGGTGGACAGGCAGAATGCGGATATGACTGGTGGTGGCATTCTTTTACAGCGCACCATGAAAAGACCGGAGAAGAAAAGGCATTTTTTATAGAATACTTCTTATGCAATCCCAATAAAGGCAAAGATATCCCTGTATTTGGACAGCTGGAAGAGAACAGGAAAAAAAGGGTTAAGCCATCCTATTTAATGATAAAAGCAGGTTCATGGGGAGAGGATGCGGCTCAGCTGCATCGCTTCTTTGGATGGGAAGAAACAGAAGTTTCTTTTAATGTACCGTTTTCCGTTAAAGCAAAGGATTGTTTTTGCACGGAAGATGAAATGTATGGAGAAGTAAGGATTTCCAAAGAGGAAGCAGACGCACATTCGGAATGGATGTGTCAGTCCGGTTCTATGTCTTGGAACTTGAAAATTGATAAAAAGGTTGCTTTTAACGTAGGATACGGCGCAAGCTCATTGTTTCGTAAGTTGCAGCTTTTTGAAATGTTTTGGCATGCAGAAGGCATGAAGAGTGCGTATACAGGTGAGGTAATCTGGAATGGAGAAAAATATATTGTAACACCTGAAAACTGCTATGGTTATGCAGACAAAAACTGGGGTAAGGATTTTACATCCCCTTGGGTTTGGCTTTCGTCGAATAATTTAACCGGTAAAAAGACTGGTAGAAAGCTGGAAAACAGTGTATTTGATATTGGTGGTGGATGTCCCAAGATTGGACCGATAGCATTAAAAAGAAAATTGTTGTCTGCATATTGGTATGAGGGAAAATGCTACGAATTTAACTTTTCTAAGTTCTGGACATTTACACGTACAAAGTTTGATTGTAAAGAATCGGATACACAAATCATATGGCACGTGGAACAGAAAACGTGGTTTAATCGCATGGTAACGGACATTACCTGTGAGAAAAAGGATATGTTGTTCGTTAACTATGAAGCCCCGAATGGAGCGAAGAGACATAATCGATTATGGAATGGCGGAAACGGAAAAGGAACAGTTAAGCTTTATCATTTTGGAAAATTGGTGGATGAGGTATATGCCGAAAATATTGGGTGTGAATATGGGGAATACGATAAGGAGATAAAAAATGACAGACAGTAATTTTAGAGGAAACATATGCATTGTCAAAGACGGCAAAATCCTATATGAAAAGGCAACCGGGTTTGCAGATTTGGCAAATAAGATTCCCAATACCATAGAAACCAGGTTTGCAAGTGCATCAGCGGGCAAGGTTTTTGTGGCGGTGGGTATATTACAGCTGATTGAGCAGGGGAAAATTAGTTTTGAAGACACCTTGGGAAAGCTTTTGGATATGGATTTGCACAGCATAGATGATGCCGTAACCGTGGAGCAATTGTTAACCCATACCTCGGGAGTTCCCGATTATTTTGATGAAAGTGTTATGGATGAGTATGAGGAATTGTGGGTAGATTATCCCAATTACAAAATCAGACATAACAGTGATTTGCTTCCGTTGTTTATAGACAAGCCCATGATGTATGAAAGGGGCGAGAAGTTCCAGTACAACAATACGGGCTATGTATTGCTTGCCATGATTATTGAAAAAGTAACCGGAAAGTATTTTGATGAGTATCTGCAGGAAAGGGTTTTTAGCGTATGTGGTATGAAGTCGACAGGCTATTATGAATTGGACAGATTGCCTGCAAGATGCGCCAATAATTATATTTATTGCCCCGAAACAAAGGATTTCCGTACCAATATCTTTTCTGTGGATGTGAAAGGTACCGGTGCCGGCGGAGCCTTCATCACTGTAAAAGACATTATAAGCTTCTGGACGAATCTGATAGATGGGAAGCTGATTTCCAAAGAATTGGTTGCAAAGATGCTTAGCAAAAAAAGCGGTGATGGTAGTGACCCCGAAGAAGGATATTATGGTTACGGTGTGTGGATCATTGATAATCCCGAGGGTGAGGATTTCGTGTATTTTCAGGGCTGCGATCCGGGAGTAAGCTTTATTTCCGAATACAATCCCAATATCCATATGATTTCTGTATTGGTAAGTAATTATGGGGATAATGTGTGGAAGGAAATGAGGAGAATACGGGAGAAGCTGTATAAATAGGTGTATTGACAAACTAATACCACGGTATTACAATGAATTTGAGTAATACTGTGGTATTACTTTTGGAGGTGTTAATATGAAACAGGATATCATCATCTATCATGGATCGCAGCAGATTGTTGAGGAGCCGAAGTATGGGGTAGGCAAAACTTATAATGATTACGGGCAGGGCTTTTATTGTACCGAAAGTAAGGAGCTTGCCAAGGAATGGGCCTGTCCGGTAAAGAAGGATGGCTATGCAAATAAGTATGTTCTTCACGCGGACGGTTTAAATGTGATGCATTTGACGCAGGGAAAGTTCAACATTCTCAACTGGCTTGCCATCCTTTTGCAGAATCGAAAATTTGATATTAACAACAACGTGGGTGCACAGGCAAGGGAGTATTTGTTAACTCATTTTTTACCCGATGTTACAGGTGTTGATGTGATAATCGGTTACCGTGCCGACGATTCTTATTTCTCATTTGCAGAAGATTTTGTCAACAATACGATTTCCGTACGGGATTTGAATGTGGCAATGCAGCTTGGTACATTGGGTGAGCAGATTGTTTTGCTCTCGCCTCAAGCCTTCGAGCAAATAGAGTTTGTGGAATATGAGATTGCCGATTACAGAGAATACTATTATAAACGTGCACAGAGAGATCAACAGGCCCGCACCGATTATCAACAGCGTAAAAAGGATCTTGCAATGCTTCGGGATGATTTGTTTGTGCTGGATATTATAAGGGAGGATATGAAAAATGACGACCCCCGCCTACAATCCCATATATTTGAGTAAAGCGGCGAAAGCCCTTGGCAATATGCTTCACGGTGCCGTTATTGAGTTTAACTATGACGGCGAAGAGTTTTTGCACCTTTTTATCCAGTCAGAGATTGCAAAGCAGATTGAGGACGGCAACCCGAAATACATTGCCGGTAAAAGCGGCTTGGAGCTTTTGACAGAGGTGGTGGAGAGTACTACAGGCAGGCAGATCGCGTGTACCATTATGGAAGCCTATGACCGCTCCGATGTGTATTGGGTGGGATGGGTGCTGGCGCACTATCAATGGTACTGCGGACGGAGCTTCCGTGATATTTTGGAAGTGATATCGTATCAGGCTTTTTTAGGACTGTATGACACGTTGCATGAGGCAGATGTGCGGAAGGCATACGAGGTACTGGATGCACATTTTGACGGTGCAGAGTGCAAGCTGAAGGCTACACGCAATCGCTGCGGTATCACCCAGGAGGAGCTTGCACGCCTTTCCGGTGTATCATTGAACACCATCCGCGCTTACGAGCGAAAGAGCAAGGATATCAATAAGGCACAGACAGATATTGTCCTTCGTCTTGTTTCCGCGCTTAAATGTGACATTACGGATGTATTGGAATAATGTGATGATGGAATCTTTTGTTTACAATATTATGAGATTAAGACAAGGAGTGACAGGATAATGAAAAAGATTGGTTTAGTTGGTGGAACGGGTCCGGAATCCACACTTATGTATTATAAAGAATTGAATTCTAAAATTGACGAGGCTACCGGAAGCCGGACTATGCCGGAATTGTCCATAGAAAGTGTGAATTTCCGCAAGGCTTGGGAACTGGTTTCTTCGCAGCAATATGAAGAATTGGCAGAGTATTTGTCTGAAAAGGTTAACCTTTTAGCGAAGAGTGGTGCTGAAATCATAGCATTGACAGCGGCTACCATGCACATTGTTTTCGATGAGATAGAAGAAAAGACAAATGTTTCATTGGTGAGCATCCCTAAGTCCATCTGCAATGAAGTTTTGAAAAAGGGTTTTAAAAAGGTTGGACTGCTTGGAACGATTTTCACAATGGAACAGGACTTTATGAAAAAGGATTTGCTTCAGGCGGGAATAGATGTGATTGTTCCGGATAAGTCGGATAGAGAACTCGTTGCCAAAAGAATCTATGAGGAATTGGAAGTAGGTGTTGCGAAAGAATCCACCTTACAGGAATTCAATGAGATAATCAGTAAAATGCAGAAGGCGCATGGCATTGAGGCGGTTGTTTTGGGTTGTACGGAATTGCCCTTGATATTGAATAATGAAAACTGCCTGTTGCCCTGTCTGGACAGTGTAGAAATACATATTAAGAGGTTGATTGAATTGGCGCAGGATTGAAGATTGGTGGAGGAATATGAATGCAAATCATAAAGGCACAAACAGAGCACTTTGAGGACGTTAAATCAATTACCCATAAGACCATATCAGAGATATATCCCCGTTATTATCCCAAGGGCGTCGTTGACTTTTTCCTTGCTCATCATAGTGATGAAAATATCAGGAAGGATATTGCGGCAGATATGGTTTATCTTATAGAAGACGGTGAAGAGAAAATCGGTACGGTTACTGTGAAAGAAAATGAGATAAACAGGCTGTTTGTGTTGCCACAGTATCAGCATAAGGGAGCCGGAAGGCAGCTTCTGGATTTTGCGGAGGAATTGATTGCAGAAGAGTATGTTGAAATATATTTGGCATCTTCCTTGCCGGCAAAGAGTATCTACACAAAAAGAGGTTATACGACTGTAGAATGCCCTACGATTGTTGCAGAAAACGGGGATGTGCTTTGCTATGACTGGATGAAGAAAAACAGTAATCCAATATTTCCAAAAGAAAATAATATATGAGTAACGCATAGGGCTGTGAAAACAGTCCTTTTTATTTGCTATTCGACAGATCGAATTGTAAATTTTTGATTTGACGGATGTCGAATTTTTGTCCCTCTAAAATCTCGAGCAGATAGATATGTAAATTTTACAAATGACGGATGCTGAAATTGGACTTTGAGAGGTGTTTTTGAGACGGAAATGACTTCAAATGAGGAATTTGGGCATATAGAATTCCTGATAATGAGGATTCTATCTGTCAAAATTACGTTTGCCTGACGGATAGAAATACCTCTTTTTCAAAATATATATGCCAAATAAATTTTAGTAGAAAAATTCGACAGATAGATTCTGGATAATAAGAAGTCACGGATGCCGCAAAGCGTTAATGAATAAATAAACAAGTGGTTATGTAGCAGATATTATAGCGTGAATTTACAGAATTAGCGTTTACTCTTGACAGCTAATTGCAATTAGCTTATAATGAGGCTAATTACAATTAGCCAAGGAGGAGTTATGGATACCAAGAAGAAAATATTAGATGTTGCATTAACTTTATTTTCGGAGAAGGGTTATGGGAATGTTTATGTCAGCCATATTGCGGAGGGTGTGGGAATTAAGGCGCCGTCCCTGTACAAGCATTACAAGAGCAAGCGGGACATCTTTGAGGCGATTCTTCATGAGATGCGTGTCCGTTATGATGAGCAGGTTGCCTTTTTGAATATTACGGGAAATGATTTTGTGATGGATTCCGGATTTTTTGCAAAGGTATCCGAAGAGGAATTGTTAAAAATGGGAGCAGGTCTGTTTCACTTTTTTTTGCATGATGAGTATGAATGCAAGTTTAGAAAGATGCTTACAATAGAGCAGTTTTCCAGCAAAGAGCTTGCGGAACTTTTTTCAAATCAATATTTTAATGAGCCGCTGAAATATCAGGCGGGAGTGCTCCAATTCATAATGGCGCAGGGACAGATGAAGAAAGAAGACGAACAAATCATGGCACTGCAGTTTTATGCCCCCATGTTTTTGCTGCTGACGTTGTGTGACAGACAGCCGGAGAGAGAAGAAGAGGCATTGCAGCTTTTGGAAAAGCATATCAGACAGTTTAACAGAATGTACAAGGAGTGAGAAAAAGATGAAAATTGTAATGATACACGGACAGAATCACAAGGGAAGTACCTATCACATTGGCAGAATGATAGCAACTAAAATCGGTAGGGAGAAAGATATCACGGAGTTTTTCCTTCCAAGGGACTTAAATCACTTTTGCGTGGGATGTTATAACTGTATAGACGATGTTACAAAGTGTCCGTTTTATGAGGAAAAGAACAGGATTATGACAGAGGTGGAAGCTGCTGATGTCTTGATATTTACAACACCGACCTATTGTCTTAGAGCATCTGCTCCTATGAAGAGCTTTATAGATTTGACATTTAATTATTGGGTTTCACACAGACCCAGGAAATGCATGTTTAGCAAAAAGGCGATTGTAGTATCAACAGCGGCAGGAAACGGTGCAAAAACAGCTGTCAAGGATATAAAAGATGCTTTATTTTACTGGGGTATCCCTTATATATTGCCATATGGTATCAGTATCCAGGCCATGAATTGGAAGGGCATCAGAGATAAGAAGAAACAAAAAATTGAAAAAGACACCACAAGGATTGCGAATAAAATTTTAAAGAAAAAGAATGTGAAAGCAGGCTTTAAAACAAAAGGCATATTTATGCTGATGCGCATGATGCAGAAAGCGAATATGGGCGCAGGCGATGCAGACAGAGCGTATTGGGAGCAAATGGGTTGGCTGGAGAAGGGAAGGCCTTGGAAAGAATCAGGAATGTAAACCTCATGTTACAAAATTCTCTAAAAATGCGCACTCCGGTTGGTTCCCATGTAAAGCGACATGTGTCATAATAATGACAGATTGCAGAATCTGTAATAATCATCTACCGGCCGACAGATGAAAGAACAAATTTTAAAGGAGACGCAGAATGAGTTTAGGAACAAACATACAGTTTTTACGCAAATTAAATAAATTGACACAGGAGCAGTTCGCAGAGAGGATGGGTATTTCCAGACAAACGGTTTCCAGATGGGAAGCGGATGAGGTAACGCCGGAGTTAAACAAGCTCGTTGAAATATGCGCAATTTTTTCCTGTAAGCTGGATGAGCTGGTGAGGGAGGATTTGTCCTCCAAGGATGAAATTTATTCGGAGGTTGAAATCAGAAAAGTAGCGGCATTCAGGATGGCAAGGTATGTGATGATTTCACCGCAACCGGAATCCGACGTACAAAATTATATGAAAGAATGGGGCAAGAAGAGCGGTCTTCTTGCAGCAGACCCGAATGCAAAGCTGATTGGCTGGGATTTTCCTTTTGTGTCCCAGGAATTGCAGACCAGATTCGGTCTCCACGGATATGTTGCAGCGTATATGCTTCCAGAAGGTTTTGAAACCAACTGTCCGGGCGTGGAGTACGCGCAAAACAAAGAGGCGGAATACGCGGTGATTACTGTTACAGAGCCGATGATTCGGCCCTTTGAGAGAATCCCGACAGGCTACAAATGTATCATGGAATACTTGCAGGCAAATAACTTCAAAGAGAAGCTGAGCGACGATATTGTGGGCTGTTTTGAACATGAATATGAAAAAGATGGCGTATGGTACATGGATATTTATGTACATGCCGCAAGCGTTACCAAGATGGATGCGTATTCTACGTTTAACTAAGGGAGGATGCGTATGGAATTAGTTTTGGCAAAATCACAGGATGCACTTGTGCTTACTTCTATGTCTAAAAGAGCTTTTGATTCAGATATTGAAGCCGGTGGTTTGCAGATAGGCGGACCGCCGGGCTATCAATCTAATAAATATCATGCGAAAATGGCGTCACAGAAGCATTTATATACTTTCTACAATAACGGATTGATTGTCGGTGGGGCAATTCTATTTAAAGACGGAACAAACCTCTATATCGGAAGGATATTTATTGCTCCGGAACATTTTCGCGAAGGTCTGGGCATTAAGTTAATGGAGATGATAGAAAATCTGTATTCGGATGTCGTCACTTTTACACTTGATACGCCTCTGTGGAATATCCGTACCAACAATTTTTATCAGAAGCTTGGATATGAAATAGAAAAGAAGGATAAATGTATATTACATTAAGAGGAAGCTTAAAGTTTAAAACAATAAATTAAAATTTGTTGCGCCAACAAACGGATTATCTTTCTTACTATACGTTACCTACTACTATATTATTTTGCTAGCGACAGTGGGTATTTTTCTTCTTTCCAAGAGATAGAGTACCCTCACAAACACGCTTTAATGTCTTCAGTAGGTAAAATAGTCTTCCAAAAGATAAGATTTACCTGCTAGCAGAAATCATACATATGCCTAGTTGGTAAATCATTTCGAAAACAACTATAATATACCGACTCAGAAACCACTTCAACCAATCAGTAGGTATTGCTTTACTATTTTCAGGGATATTTTACGTTTATAAATCAAAATTGCAACAAACCATTCAAAACATAGTCTCTGTATATTATTGCGTTTAGTAAACAGAGACTATGTTCAATAATTTTTTTGTCTACCGTCTGAGCCGGCGACTAAAACCGCCGGCTTGCTTTTTTACTCAATATATGCTACACTTGCCCTTGCATAAAAGAATAAGAAACGTTACAGGTGTCCAGTAGACTTATTTCATAAGTCTACAAGAAATGCTGACGCATTTCGGAGTAGATTTATAAAGTTTTGACTGGGTGAAAAGGGAAGCAGGTGTAAGTCCTGCACGAACTCGTCGCTGTAAGGAAGGAGCCTTATTTCCCGTACGATTCGGAGTCTGCCGTGTATATGCCACGACAGGGAAACTACGAAAGCTGCGGTAATGTCATTGAAGAAAGGGAGACTGCCCCCTGCTTTGAGAAGACGAAATAGGGTGATGATGTCTAAGTCAGAAGACCTGCCTGTATCGGTACTGTAAGACCACGAGTAAAATGGTTGGTACATATGAAAATGTGGATAACTTTCATCCACATTCCTTTTGTTGTGCATTCACAATAAATCCTATGTATTACAGACCTTTTATCGTTTTGATAAGAGGTTTTTTTGTTCCTCTTTATGCCGAATATGCTAGGGATAATTGTGTGAGGTTTTTGTGGACGCGTGTTTTCGGAAGCTCTACGCTGTCACAAGGGTACCCCATATGACAGGCACGCTCCCGCTACGGTTCGCAGCGCAGCGGTACTAAGCTCGTAGCCGCAAGATTTGCGGCTAATACCTCGCTAAGTGCCGGCGTGCTCACAGTGCACTGTCGTTATGGGGTACCCATGCTCCATCACCGAGCTTCTGTACAACATGTACCCACAACAAACCTCGTACAACACCCCCATAACTACAGAACAGAAAGAAGGAAAACAACATGACAGAAAACAAAAAACTGAACAAAAAAGTCATTGGCGGAATCGTAGCCCTGGTTGCTTTAATCGCAATCTTTGTAGCAATATTCATTGCATTCCGCCCAAAGCCCGCAGAGGGAAGTAAGGCAATTACCATCACGGTGGTAAATGATGCCAAGGAATCCAAGACCTATGAAATAAAAACAGATGTTGAATATTTAAAGCAGGCAATGGAAGAGGCAGAGGGCCTTACCTTTGAATGTGACGGAACCGGTATGCTGATGACGGTAAACGGTGTAACTGCAGACTGGAACGTAAACCAGTCCTATTGGGCACTTTACGTAAATGATGACTACGGTCAGTTTGGTATCAGCGAACAACCGGTATACGACGGGGACGCATTCCGTATCGAGTATACCATATCTGAGTTTTAGGGATATCGTTACAATAGGCAGTCAGAAAGAGTGATGTTTTCATGAAAAATTCAGGAAAATTAAAAACAACCACCTTGGACATTGCGCTTATCGGCATGATGGTTGCAGTGATAGAGGTGTGCAAGGTAGCGCTCATGGGGTTGCCCAACATTGAGCTTACCACCTTTTGGGTGATAATGTTTACCCTGTTTTTTAGAAGAAAAATCATATTTGTAATACCGGTGTTTATCCTGATAGAGGGTTGTATATTCGGTGTGCAGATCTGGTGGGTGATGTATCTGTATGCATGGCCGCTTCTGGCGATGATTGCATGGATATTCAGAAAGCAGGAATCTGTGTGGTTTTGGAGTATATTGTCCGCTATTTTCGGCTTATTCTTCGGCTTTTTGTGTGCCATACCTTATGTGTTTATCGGTGCAGCAGACGGTGGAATCCGCAGCGGACTGACAACAGGCTTTACCTGGTGGATTGCCGGCATTCCTTATGATTTATTGCACTGTGTGGGCAATTTTGTGTTGATGCTGGTGCTGTATTATCCTATCCGTGGTGCCATGAAGAAGGTAAACAAGTTATTGCAGGGACAGTAAAAGAAAATGACGAAGAAGAGCTAATCTTCCTCGTCATTTTTTTGGGAGAGAGCCAGGGAAAAGATAAATTCGCTACCTTCGCCCTGGGTACTGATTACATTGATATGTTCGCCGTGAGAATTGATGATTTCCTTTACAATGGAGAGTCCCAGTCCGGTGCCTTTTTTATCCTTACCTCGGGAAGAGTCGGACTTGTAAAAGCGGTCCCAAATCAGTTTCAAATCCTCCTTGGGGATACCGATTCCGGTGTCCTTTACCGAGACAAACAGCTTGTTTTTCTTTTCTGCTGTTTCCAGTCGTATTACGGAGTTGTGATGGCTGAATTTGATGGCGTTGTCCGTCAGGTTGTACAGCACCTGTTGGATTTTGCCCATGTCCGCATCCACATACATCACGTCGCCGGTAAGCACCAGTTCAATGGAAATATTTTTGGCACGACAAGTTCCCTCGAAGGATGCCGCCGTGTTGCGGATGACTTGATTGATATCAAATTCGGTGCGGTCCAGGAAAATACCCTTGGTGTTTAAGTTGTTCAGCATCAAAAGGCTGTCCGTAAGCTTTTTCAACCGGTCGGTTTCATTTAGTACGATATTTAAATACTTTTCATACATTTCCGGCGGGATGGTTCCGTCCAGCATAGCCTCCAGATAACCGCGTATGGAGGTTAAGGGAGAGCGGAAGTCGTGGGAAACGTTTGCCACAAACTTCTTTTGGTTATCCTCTGCACCGGCAATCTCACTTGCCATATAGTTCAGACAGGCTGCGAGGTATCCTATTTCATCATCACTGTCCACCTGAAATTCGTAGTGCATATTGCCCGAGGCGTATTGCTCCGTGGCGTAGGTAATCTTTTTTAGGGGAACATACACCATTTCCGTAAAGAAGATTAGGATAATGAGGGACAACATCAAAAGCACAATCAGCGTAATGTAGGAAATGCGCTGCAGACTGTCGCAGGATTCCTGAATACTCGTCATGGGGCAATGGATAACCACATAGCCCTTTACCATGTAATTGGAGGTAATGGGAGCAAAGGTGGTGAGTACGGCAGTGTCAAAGGTACCGAAAAAATCACCCACGGTATAATATGCCCCTCCCGTACTGGTCGGGTCAAAGTCTTCAATAATGACAGATTCCTCCACGTTCAGTGCAGTGCTGGTGTCCAGCACCACCAGACCGGAAGGATTGATAATGCGGATAACGGAGTCCTGATAAATTGCCAGGGTATCCATCTGCGTTTTTACGCTCTCCAGACTGGTCTCGCTGGTATACAGACCGCTTGCATAGGTATTTGCAATGGCGCTTGCTTCGGTATAGAGACTTTCAGCTTTCTCCCTTACCAGATGATCCTTGGTCATGCCGGGAATAAGGGTGGCAACGATAATAAACCCGAATACACCAAATATGAAATACGCCAGTATAAATTTCAGATAAAGAGTTTTTTTCATGGTGCCTCACATTCACGCATTATCACTGCGGACTTCAAACTTGTAACCGATGCCCCAGATAGTGGCAATTTTCCAGTTGGCGTGGTCCTTGATTTTTTCACGCAGACGCTTGATGTGAACATCCACGGTACGAGTGTCTCCTATGTATTCGTAGCCCCAAATCTGGTCCAAAAGCTGTTCTCTGGTAAATACATGGTTGGGAGAGGAGGCAAGGAAATACAAAAGCTCCAGTTCCTTGGGGGGCATGTCTACGGTCTGTCCCAAATAAACTACGGAATAGTTGGTCAGATTGATGGTCAAATCTGCGTATTCCACGGATTTATCGTTGGAGGTTTCCGTAGTGGTAACGGAGGGTTTATAGCGACGAAGAACCGCCTTTACCCTTGCAACCAGCTCCTTGGAGTCAAAGGGCTTTTCGATGTAATCATCTGCACCCAGCTCCAGTCCAAGCACCTTGTCAAAGACTTCGCCTTTGGCAGAGAGCATAATAATGGGAACGGAATACTTGGCACGTACTTCGCGGCAGACCTGATAGCCGTCCATACCGGGGAGCATGATATCCAAAAGAATCAGGTTGGGCTCCTGGGCCTCCATGGCGGGCATAACGGATTCCCCGTCATTTACGATAATGGTGTCGTAGCATTCCTTGGTTAAGTAGAGAGAAATCAGTTCTGCAATATTGTTGTCGTCGTCTACAATGAGTATTTTCTGTTTGCTTACCATGTCGGCCTCCTATTGAGTGTTTATGTAGTGTTGCCGGTCAAAGCATAACCGGCAACAGTTATTTAAAGGTTACAATCGTAACGCCTGCATCGCCCTCGCCGTATTCGCCAAGGCGGTACTCCTTTACATATTTCAGACGTTTCAAGTGGGAGTGAACGGCACTTCTGAGAGCACCGGTTCCCTTACCGTGTACCACGCGCACGCTGGGAAGATGTGCAATATAGGCATCATCCAAATATTTATCCAGTGTGGCAATCGCCTCATCCACCGTTTTCCCAAGCAGATTGATTTCGGTGGAAACCGACATGGATTTGGACATCTTAATCTTGCCGGTACTTGTGCGCTGCAGCGAAGGAGCGCTGATGGTAGCCTCCTGCACCAGTGCCAAATCCTTGATATTGGTCTGGGTACGCATGATGCCGCACTGTACAAAGAGGTTACCCTTTGCATCTGGCAGAGTGTTTACAGTACCGGATAAGCCCATGGAAAGGATTTTTACGGAATCGCCTTTTTTCAGCTTCTTGGGGTCGAGAGCTTTGCTCTGAGGTTTCTTTTCGGTCTGTCCCAGAGAAAGGCGGTCATTCTTTTCCTTGATTTTGTCACGTACCTTCTGGCGCTTTTTCTCCAAATCCTTGATATCGGAGCCGGCGCCCAGCTTGTTGAAGTCGCGGATGGTCTCATCGGCAACCTCTTTTGCCTCCTGCAAAATGCTTCTCGCCTTTTCGTTTGCCTCCCGCAAGATGCGATCCTTCGCCTGATCTATTTTTTCGTTCTTTTGCTTCAGCTGCTCCTTGAGAGTACGGATTTCTTCTTTGTATTTGGCAATTTCCTGCTGTTCCTTCTCAATGGTAACACGGCTTGTCTCCAAATCTGCAATAACATCCTCAAAGTTTTTGTCTTCCTTGCTGATTTGTTCCTTTGCAGCATCAATGATTTCATCGGGCAGTCCCAGCTTGGAAGAGATGGCGAAGGCATTGCTTTTGCCGGGGATACCGATAAGCAGTCTGTAGGTGGGCTGCAGGGTCTCTACGCTGAACTCACAGCAGGCATTCTCCACGAAGCTTGTGGAGAGAGCATAGATTTTCAGCTCGCTGTAGTGAGTGGTTGCCATGGTGCGGATACCTCTGTCGTGGAGGTGATTCAAAATGGAAATGGCAAGTGCGGCACCCTCAGTGGGGTCAGTTCCCGCGCCCAACTCATCAAACAGACACAGGGAATTTTCATCCGCATGCTGCAAAATGTGGACAATACTCGTCATATGGGAGGAGAAGGTGGATAAGCTCTGCTCAATGCTCTGCTCATCACCGATATCCGCATATACCTCCGTAAAAATGGAAAGTTCTGAGCGATCCAACGCCGGAATGTGCATACCTGCCTGCCCCATTAGGGTAAACAGTCCCACAGTCTTCAAGGAAACCGTCTTACCGCCGGTGTTGGGTCCGGTGATGATTAACAGGTCAAAATCCTTTCCCAAATGAATATCTATGGGTACCACCTTCTTTTTATCAAGGAGCGGGTGGCGTCCCTTGCGGATATGAATATAGTGGTCCTCATTAAAAATGGGTTCCGTGGCATTCTGGTCCAGAGCCAGCTTTGCCTTAGCAAAAATAAAGTCGAGAAGCGTCATAATCTTCTGATTGGTGGCAAGCTCCTCTGTGTGTTCCCCGGCCTGACCGCTTAAGGTGGCGAGAATGATTTCAATTTCCTTCTGCTCCTCAAGCTCCAGCTCCTTTAACTGATTGTTCAGGCTCACAACGGCAGCAGGCTCGATAAAGAAAGTAGAGCCCGTAGCGGACTGGTCATGCACCATACCGTTTACCTGCCCCTTGTACTCGGACTTAACCGGGATACAATAGCGGTTGTTGCGCATGGTAATTACCGCATCCTGCAAATAGTTGCGGTAGGAGCCGGTCAGCATGGAATTTAGCTGATTGTGTATCTTTTCATTGGTCAGCTGTTGATTGCGGCGGATGCTTTTTAGCTTGGGGCTGGCATCATCTGCAATCTCCTCCTCGGAAAGAATGCAACGGTTGATTTCGTTTGCAAGCTGGGTCAGAGGAGTCAGCTGTTCAAAATAAGTGTCCAGACTGTCATCGGGAGTATCCTCCCTATCCTTCTTGCCGTAAGTCTTGATGCGGCTTACATTGTCCAGAAGCTTTGCAATCTTTAAAAGCTCTGAAGTAGATAATGTGCTGCCGATTTCCAGAGAACGGATGGAAAAGCCCAGGTCGCTGTTGCTTCCAAAGGAGGTGGAACCTACCTTAAACAGACGGGACAGGGCGTCCTTCGTCTCGGACTGTGCCTGACGGATTTCCTCTAAATCCACGGAAGGCACAAGCTCCTCGCAGAGCTTCTTGCCCGGTGCGGAATCCGCTTTCTCAATTAAGAGCTGTATAATTTTGTTATATTCTAATGTTTTTAATACCTTTTGATTCATGGTAATCTCTCCTAAATTACGAAATGTGCAGTGGTGAGATTGTTCACTGCGTTTTGCTGCTGATCATGGGTGCAGTAGCAGTAATGCCCCATGTTCCTATATTACCACAAATAATGGTAGGAATGCAATCGGAAGGCTTGCGCAAGTAAATAAAGTGTGCTATATTCTTGTCCGGCTTTTATTTATGGAATTTAAGGAGACTACTTCATGCAAATACAGTTATCAGATCATTTCACGTACAAAAAATTAATCCGCTTTGTCCTACCTTCTATCATGATGATGATATTTACCTCTATCTACGGAGTGGTGGACGGTTTGTTTGTGTCGAATTTTGTGGGCAAGATTCCCTTTGCAGCCATCAATCTGATTATGCCCTTTCTCATGATAATGGGCGGAGTGGGCTTTATGATTGGTACCGGAGGCAATGCGCTGGTGGCAAAGACCTTGGGTGAGGGCAAGAGGGAAGTTGCAAACCGATACTTTACCATGATGATTCTGTTTACGCTTCTGGTGGGAGCCGTACTTACCGTTGTCGGAGTCATTTTTATCCGCCCATTTCCGTATTTCTGGGTGCCACGGAAGGAATGCTGGAGGACTGCGTGGTTTACGGCAGAATCAATCTGTTATTCATGCCATCCTTTATGCTGCAAAATGTGTTCCAGAGCTTCCTCATAACGGCGGAGAAACCCAAGCTGGGTCTGTTCTTTACGGTGGCAGCAGGCGTGACCAATATGGTGCTGGATGCAGTGCTTATTGCGGGACTTCATTGGGGTGTTGCGGGAGCAGCCATCGCTACAGGAATCAGCCAGTGTGTGGGCGGTGTATTACCGCTATTCTATTTCCTGCGCAAAAACAGCAGTCTGTTAAGGATGACGAAGACCAAGCTGGAGGGCAGGGCAATATTAAAGGCATGTACCAACGGTTCATCCGAGCTTATGAGTAATATCTCCGGTTCGCTTGTGGGTATGCTCTATAATTTCCAGCTTCTAAAATATGCGGGAGAAAATGGTGTTGCGGCATACGGAGTGCTTATGTATGTGCAGTTTATTTTTATTGCTATCTTTATCGGCTATGCCATCGGTAGTGCTCCAATTATAGGCTATCATTACGGAGCCGGTAACCGTGAGGAGTTAAAGAGTATGCTGCGTAAGAGTGTGTATCTGATGAGTATTACCGGCGTTTCGCTGATGATATTGGCAAAGATATTGGCACCGGTGCTTGCAGGAATATTTGTAGGCTATGACCCGGAGCTGTTTGAGATGACAACACACGCATTTAAAATATTTGCCTATTCCTTCCTGCTGGCAGGCTTAAATATATTCGTATCCTCCTTTTTTACAGCATTAAACAACGGAGGGGTTTCTGCGGTGATTTCTTTTTTGAGAACTCTGGTATTCCAGATGCTTTCGGTTTTGCTGTTACCTATGTTGTTTGATATTGAGGGTATCTGGTGGGCAATAGCGGCTGCAGAGGTATTTGCTTTTATCATTTCCTTTATTTTTTTAGTTGCGAAACGTAAAAAATATCATTATGCTTAATATAGTGATAAGGAGGTAGAGGATGCGACTTTTATTGGCGGAGGATGAAGTAGATTTGTCGGAAGCATTGGTTGCTGTGTTAAGGCACAATCATTATTCGGTAGACGCTGTATATGACGGAGAGGCTGCTTTAGCATATTTGGAGGGGCAGGAATATGACGGCGTGATCCTGGATATTATGATGCCCAAGCTTGACGGAATCAGTGTGTTAAAAGCCATGAGGGCAAAAGGTATGCGTGTGCCTGTGCTTATGCTGACGGCAAAGACCACAGTGGATGACAGGGTGCTTGGATTGGACAGCGGAGCAGATGATTATTTGGGAAAGCCCTTTGCCATGAAGGAGCTTTTGGCACGTATCCGCGCCATGACCAGAAGACAGTCAGAGTTTGTGGATAATATACTTACCTGGGGTGGCATTACCTTAAATCGCACTACCTTTGAGCTGGGCTTCGGTGAAAATACGATTCGTCTTGCAAACAAGGAATTTCAGATGCTGGAAATGCTTCTGATGAATCCGGGACAGATTATTTCTACAGAACGTTTTATGGAAAAAATCTGGGGCTATGACAGTGATACGGAAATCAGCGTAGTCTGGGTATATATATCCTATTTGCGCAAAAAGCTCGCAAATATAGGAGCAGATGTGGAGATAAAAGCGGTGAGAAATCAGGGCTATTCCATGGAATTGGGAAGTAGCAGGATTGGGTAGGTGAAAGATGTTTACACGACTTCGCAGAAACTTTATATTGGTGGCAATGTGTTCCATTTTGGCGGTACTTGCCATTATCGTGGGAACACTGAATGTAATAAGCTATAGAAATATGGTAAATCGGGCAGAAGTCATGGAGGAAATTCTTAAGGAAAATGCCGACAGATTTGTTGAGGGTGGACCGCGTCCTGAAGAGCCCTTCCGTGAGGACAACAAGGGAAAGCAGCCCCCGCTTCCAAATGATCATTTTGAAAGAGAGCAGAGAGCCTTTCAGACCCTTTTGATTACCAGTATTTCAGTGTCGGTAGTCGGATTGTTTGCGGTATTTGTTCTGGTAGTAATTTTCACGAAAAAAGTATTCCGTCCGGTTGCGGAAAGCTATGAAAAACAGAAGCGGTTTATAACGGATGCCAGCCATGAATTGAAGACCCCCCTTACCATCATATCTGCAAATGTGGAGGTGTTGGAGCTGGAGGAGGGAGAAAATGCATGGACAGAAAGCATTCAAAAGCAGATTGGCCGCATGAATAAGCTGGTGGAACAGATGGTGACACTTAATCGTATGGACGAAGACAACACACTACAGGAGGTAACGCGCTTTGACCTGTCCGAGGCAATATCGGAAACAGCGGAGCTTTATGTCCCTGTAGCTGCAAGACAGGAAAAGACCATGACCCTTCAGATAGAGGAGGAAGTAAAGCTGTGTGGTGATGAGGCTGCAATCAGGCAGCTTGTTTCCCTGTTGCTTGACAATGCGCTAAAGTATTCGGACAAATCAGGTCAAATAAAAGTAACACTGAAAAAGCGGGGTAAGCATTCTGAGCTTTCCATATGGAATTCCGTAGAGGAAATTCAAAAAGGCAATTTAGATAGGTTGTTTGAGCGTTTTTACCGCTTGGACAGCTCACGCAATTCCGGGACAGGCGGTTCCGGTATCGGTTTATCCATTGCAAAATTCATTGTGGAAGCGCATAAGGGAAAAATCAGTGCAAGAAGCACAGACGGGAGGTCTATTGAGTTTATTGTGAACTTTTTGTGATTTTAAGGTTCATTTTAGGTTGAGGATTTAGCATAGTCTCATGAACGGAGGAGAACTATGCCGAATCCTTATTTTTTTAAACGATACGAATTAAAATATCTGATTACCCAAAAGCAAAAAAGCATATTGCTTAATGCCATGGCAGCTTACATGCAGGAGGATGCATTTGGCAGGAGTACTATTTGCAATGTATATTATGACACAGCGGACAGTCTGCTCATACGCCGTTCCATGGAAAAGCCTGTCTATAAGGAAAAGCTCAGAGTGAGAAGCTATGGTACGGCAACGCCGGAAAAGGAAGTGTTTGTAGAGCTTAAGAAAAAGTACAAGGGAGTAGTCTATAAAAGGAGAGTCAGTGTGAAGCAAAGCAGGGCTGAGGCCTATTTGGATTACCATGTGCCACTTCCCGTGCAAAATCAGATTACGGAGGAGTTGGACTACTTTTTAGCGTTTTATAAGGAGCTTAAGCCGGCGGTATTTTTGTCCTACGAGCGCGAAGCCTTTTATGGCAGGGATGACGAGGATTTAAGAATTACATTTGATGAAAATATTCTGTGGCGTGATGAGGATATCTCCCTTTGTTCCAGGCCCTACGGAACCCCTATTTTGGACAAGGATATGGTACTTATGGAGATAAAGGTTGCAAATGCCATGCCGTTGTGGCTTTCCGGTCTGTTGTCCGAGGAAGGAATTTATAAGACCTCCTTCTCCAAATACGGCCAGGCCTATTTGCAAAAAAGAGATGGGGAGGCAGCAAGCTTCATCGCATAGCATTTTCAGGAAAAACAATAATAGCAAAGGAGTAAAAGGATGAATACATTATTTCAAGGAGTTTTTGATACAAGCCTGACAAGCGTTATCGGAGTGGGAGATTTTCTGCTGTGTATAGGAGTTTCGCTGATAATCGGCGTATTTCTGGCCGCGGTATATACTTACAAAAACAGGTATACACAGAGTTTTATTCTCACATTGGCATTAATCCCTGCTGTGGTATGTGTGGTGATTATGATGGTAAACGGAAATGTGGGCGCCGGTGTGGCAGTGGCAGGAGCTTTTAGTCTGGTAAGATTCCGTTCCGTACCGGGTACGGCAAAGGAAATCTGTGCAATCTTTTTGGCAATGGCAGCAGGACTGATTACAGGTATGGGATATTTGGCATTCGGCGTATTGTTTGCGGTTATTTTAAGTGCCTTTATGATTTTATACACCAGACTGGGTATCGGCAGCAAAAACAGTATGCAATCTGACAAAACCTTACAGATTGTTATTCCGGAAAATCTGGATTACAATGGGGTGTTTGACGAGGTAATGAGTAAATATACACAAAAGGCAGAGCTTGAAATGGTAAAAACCACCAACATGGGAAGTCTTTTTAAGTTGACCTATCATGTGGTGCTTAAGGACGTGGCTCTGGAAAAGGAATTTATAGACAAGCTCCGTTGCCGCAACGGGAATCTGGAGATATCTCTTTCCAAAAGAGAAACCGTATCCATGGAGCTGTAGGAGTAAGGTGAGTTAAGAAAAAGTGAAAGGGATGAAGAAAAGATGAAAAAGGCATTGAGTATAGTATTGATAAGTTTGTTGCTTACCGGCTGCGGGCAGCAGGCAGATGTGGAAAATCAGCCGGGTAAGCCGGACGAACTTCGGACTCAGATTAAAGCGGAAGATATTAGCAAACTGACAGAGACCGTAGGTGTGGTGACTACCCTCGATATTAGTGATATGTTTACGGACAGGGATAAGGAAACAGAGTACGATACTGACTCGTGTGAAAAAATTGTCCTGCAGGGAAGCAGTGGGGAAAGCACTGCGGCAAGTGTGAAAATAGAAGGAAGTATCGTAACCATAACAAAGGAGGGTTGCTATATTCTTTCCGGTAATCTTCTAAATGGAACGGTTATAGTGGATGTCGATAAGACTGAGAAGGTACAGCTGATTCTGGATGGTGCACATATTGTAAGTGACACCTGTGCGGCCATTTATGTCAGACAGGCGGATAAGGTATTTATCACCACGGCGGCAGACAGTGAAAACAGTCTGACAAACACCGGTGAATTTGTTGCGATTGACGATAACAATATTGACGGAGCTATTTTCTCTAAGGAGGATTTGACCTTGAATGGTGGGGGAAGTCTACAGATTTCCTCAGAATGCGGGCATGGTATTGTAGTGAAGGATGATCTGGTAATCACAGGAGGTAATATCGGGATTTCGGCGGCAGGGCATGGTTTATCCGGTAAGGACAGTGTGCGCATTGGGGGCGGTGAAATACGGATTACTGCAGGCAAGGATGGCATTAATGCAGGAAATGAGGAAGAGGAAGACAAGGGCTTTGTCTATATTGCAGGAGGCAGTCTGACTATGGATGTCAAGGACGATGGCATACACGGTGAGACGCAGGTAGTAATCGCTGATGGCAATTTACAGATTACAAACAGTTATGAAGGAATCGAGGGAAAAACCATCGAAATTACCGGCGGTACAATTTCCGTTGTTGCCGGGGATGACGGCTTAAACGCTACGGACGGTAGTGGTGACAGCTTTGGCTTCGGTATGGGAAGACCGGGAGCAGAAGGGGTGTCAGGTGATTCGGATATCTTTATTTTGATTTCAGGTGGAAAGCTTACCGTAAAGGCAGGCGGTGACGGTGGGGACTCCAATGGAGCACTTTATGTAACCGGTGGCGAAACCTATATTTCCGGACCGGAGAACAGTGGAAACGGTGCGCTGGATTATGCAAGTGAAGCCTATATTTCAGGAGGTACCTTTGTGGCGCTGGGTGCAAGCGGAATGGCGATGAATTTCGGAAGCAGTTCTACCCAGGGCTCCATGCTTGTAAATAGTACAAAAACCCAGCAAAATGGCAGTGTAGTGGAATTAAAGGACAGCGAAGGAAAAGTGCTTGTCAGTTTTGAATCTATGGGACGGTACAGCAGCGTTGTGGTTAGCTGCCCGGAAATAAAGGTAGGAGCTTCCTACACTCTTACAATGGGAGATGAAAGCATGGAAATAACCATGTCTGAACTCCTTTACGGAAGTGGAATGGGCGGTTTCGGGGGAGACCGCGGCATGGGTGGCTTCGGAGGGGGTCGTGACAAGGGAGATTTCGGCGGAGGCCGTGATTTCCCGGGAGGGGAGCGGCCACAAGGTGAAATGCCGGAGGGAATGCCGCAGATGCCTCGCGGAGAGATGCCATCGGGCAGACCGGGAATGCCACAATAACACCCTTCTACTTTACATTTTAACCATAATCCGATATACTTAATAGCAACAAGGAGGCTGTCGGATGTCAGAATTGGAACCTCAAAAGCAAAGTAATTTTATGATAGAGAAAATCAAGGAACGCCCCATCAACAAGAAGAAGTTGTTGAGGCGTACCTTGTTGACTGCATCTATGGCGGTTATCTTCGGACTGATTGCCTGTTTTACCTTTTTGGTTTTGGAGCCGGTATTGAGCAATTGGCTTCATCCGGAGGAGGCACCTCAGATAGTGGTATTTCCGGAGGACCGGGAAGAAATGTCTCCGGCGGATATGCTGGAGGACAGTATTCATCAGGAACAGGAGGAACAACCGCCGCAGGAGACTGCTACAATGGAAAAAGAGCAGATTGAGGCGATGCTCTCCGGTGTAAAATTTGATTTGAAAAATTATCGCCAGATGTATGAGGCCATGACGGATTATGTGGACGAGCTGAAGCCGTCCATGGTGACTATCACGGGAATTACCTCCAATGTGGATTGGTTTAACAATGTTCAGGAGAGTACCAAGACATCCGTGGGTGCATTGATTGCTAACAACGGAAAAGAGCTTTTGGTAGTGGCTGACTATAAACCTATAAAGGATGCCGACAGGCTGACTGCAACCTTTTACGGAGGGACCCGGTTAAGTGCGAAGCTTATGGATTATGACCCGGTAACCGAATTGGCTGTGTTTGCGGCAAGCATGGAAAATATCAGTACGGAGTACTTAAATTCAGTACTAAAAATAGCACCACTCGGCTCTACCAATCTGAACAACATGTCCGGAACACCGGTGGTGGCAGTGGGTAGTCCGATGGGTGTCAGCGATTCTCTTGGATATGGCATGATATCCTCCAGCAGCAGCTATATGCAATCCATGGATGCCAATATCAAGCTGTTGCAGACGGACATCGTGGGAAGCAGAAATGCAAACGGGATGCTGTTTAACCTAAATGGAGAGCTGATAGGTATCATTACAAACTATCGTAAGTCTTATGACATGGAGAGGATGATAACGGCGTATGGTATTTCGAATCTGAAAAAAAGAATAGAGAAGATATCCAACGGGGAGAAGCTTCCATATATTGGAATAAGCGGTATTAATGTTACAAGACAGGCTCATGATGAGCTGAGTGTACCCTATGGAGCATATGTAAATGAGATAGATATAGATTCTCCGGCTATGCATGCAGGTGTACAAAAGGGTGACATCATCACCAAAATCGACAACCGTTCCATAATGAGCTTTGACGAATATACATCCGTGCTTTTACAGTTGGATGCAGGCAGTGAAATTTCCCTGCTTGTTATGCGTCAGGTGCAGGATGAATATAAATCAATGGATATTGAAATTACAATAGGGGAGTTAAAGTAGGAGGAGAGCAACATGAAATATGTGCGTGATTTAAAGGAAGGCGACAGAGTATTTGATATTTATCTGTGTAAGCACAGACAATCGGCGGTGACCAAAAACGGCAAGCCCTATGAAAATGTGATTTTGCAGGACAAGACCGGCACTATGGATGCCAAGGTCTGGGAGCCCAACAATCCGGGGATTGATGATTTTGATACTCTTGATTATATTGAGGTTTACGGCGAGGTGACCAATTTTCAGGGAGCACTTCAGGTCAATGTAAAGCGCATCCGCGTATGCCGCGAGGGCGAGTACAATCCCGCAGATTATCTGCCGGTAAGCTCTAAGGATATCGATACCATGTATCAGGAGCTTCTTTCACTGATTAAGAGCATTCAGAATACATATTATAAGCAGCTGTTGGAAGCATTTTTTGTAAAGGATGAGGCATTTGCAAAGGCATTCCGAAAATCCTCTGCCGCAAAGGCGGTACATCACGGTTTTGTGGGCGGACTTTTGGAGCACACCTTAAGTGTGGCAAAGCTTTGCGATTACTATTGTACCGCATATCCTGTGCTTAAGAGGGATTTGCTTTTGACCGCGGCAATCTGCCATGATATCGGTAAGACAAGGGAGCTGTCTGCATTCCCCGAGAATGATTACACGGATGAGGGACAGATGCTGGGACATATTGTCATGGGTGCTCAGATGGTGGCAGACAAGGCAGCAGGCATAGCAGATTTCCCCAAGGCACTTCTGACCCAGGTGCAGCATTGCATTTTGGCTCATCACGGCAAGTACGAGTACGGTTCCCCCAAAATTCCTGCCATTATTGAGGCAGTGGCGTTAAACTATGCGGACGATACCGATGCCAAGATGGAGACCTTCAAGGAGATTCTGGATAACAATAGCGAGGTAACCGGCTGGTTTGGTTTTAACAGATTGTTTGAGTCGAATCTGAGAGCTTCAAAGATTGATTAACCCGGCTTGTGAGGAGAAAACAGTTTCAAGCGGACAAATGTGGACATTCAGGAGTTTTCTGCCATGGAATATAAGAAGAACGATTATGTGACGGTAAAAATAGAGGACATCGGCACGGAGGGAGAGGGCATCGGTAAGATTGACGGCTTTACCCTCTTTGTAAAGGATGCCGTAGTGGGAGATTTGGTGGAGGCCAAAATCCTGAAGCCTAAGAAGAATTACGCCTATGCGCGTCTGGAGAAGGTACTTGAGCCTTCTCCTTTTCGTGTTACCCCCAAATGTACCTTTCACAGACAGTGCGGAGGCTGTCAGCTCCAGAGTCTTTCCTACGAAAAGCAGCTGGAATTCAAGCAGCAGAAAATCCGCAATAACCTAATCCGCATCGGAGGCTTTACCCCTGAGTATGTGGATGAACGCATGGAGCCCATCGTGGGAATGGAGGAGCCCTTCTACTATCGCAATAAGGCACAGTACCCGGTGGGAACGGATAAAAACGGTGAGATTATAACAGGCTTTTACGCAGGCAGAACCCATGATATTATAGCCAACACTGAGTGCCATCTGGGTGTGCCGGAGAATAATGAAATTTTAGAGATTATTCTGGATTATATGAAGCAAAATCAGGTCACTGCCTATGATGAAGCTACCGGTCAGGGGCTTGTCCGCCATGTGCTGATTCGCAAAGGCTTTACCAGTGGGGAATTGATGGTATGTCTGGTGATCAATAGAAAAGTGACAAGAGTGTCATGTGAGAACGGCGCAAAGAATGTTGCAAATGGCAGGGAAAATAGCAGAGTAAGCGGCGTGGGAGAATTCCTCCCTACACAGGAGAAGTTGCTGGAGCGATTGGCTAAGGTGAAAGGAATGACAAGTGTGTCAGTTAGTATCAACACCGAAAAGACCAACGTCATCATGGGAAAGGAAATCCATACCCTGTGGGGCGAGCCTACCATCTCGGACACCATTCATGTGCGTGATATGCAAAAGGAGGGTTATCCGTTTACCGGTGATGAGTTGGTGTTTAAGATTTCGCCCTTGTCCTTCTATCAGGTAAACCCGGTGCAGACCGAGAAGCTTTACAGCCTGGCTCTGGAATATGCCGGCCTGACCGGACAGGAGACCGTCTGGGACTTGTATTGCGGTATCGGTACCATCTCTTTATTCTTGGCAAAGAAAGCCGGACAGGTTTACGGTGTGGAGATTGTCCCCCAGGCAATCGAAGACGCTAGAGAAAACGCAAAGCGAAACAATATTGATAATGCAACGTTTTTCGTAGGCAAAGCCGAGGAAGTGTTGCCGGAGTTTTATGAGAAGGGTGGCAAGATGCCGGAAGCGCATGCTCCCGGTACGGATAGTGCGGAATCCGGCGGTGCAGGACAGAACGTGTCGAAGAGTATGCTTCACCCGGATGTCATCGTGGTAGACCCGCCCAGAAAGGGTTGCGATGAGGCCTGTCTCTCTACCATGCTTAAAATGCAGCCCGAGCGTATCGTGTATGTAAGCTGCGATTCCGCTACTCTGGCAAGGGATTTGAAGATTCTGTGCGAGGGTGGATATGAGGTGAAAAAGGTAAGGGGCGTGGACCAGTTCGGAATGACGGTGCATGTGGAGACGGTAGTTTGTTTAAGTCGAAAAGAAATTAAAATGGGTTAATGAGTTATATAACAATCAGGGCCGCAAATTATTTTGCGGCCCTGAAAATATATACACTGTATATATTATTTATTCCTCTTCTGCCTCAGCACCATCGGTTACAACACCGGTGATATCATCCTTCTTTGCACAGAAGGAGCAAAGGCGGGTACGGTTTGCAGCGATTGCCTCTTCAACGGTACCGTATGTAAGGGTATCAGTCTGGTTTAAGGAAGAGCAATCTTCGTGTGTATGGTATACCTTTCCGAAAGGACTCCAGTAAACATCGTCGCTGATTGCGCTGATAGCTGCCTGCTGCTGCTCTTCGGAAACAGGGTTCCAGTCATGGCTTGCAAGACCGCCGATTAACAGAGCGATTACAGCAACAACGGTTGCGATTGCCTTTGTCATCTTGTCAGCGTTTTTGTTAGCCAGGGTAATGATAACAAAAGGAATAAATGCTACTGCACAAACGATAAGTCCCATATTGTTCCATAACCAGAATGTAAACTTATTCTTCTCGCTTGCGGGTTTGATGTGATTTGCCTTTTTCCACAACTGGGAACCAACGATTACACATACCAAATCCAATACAAGGAAAGCAATAATCTGATACAAGCTAGGCATGAATTTCAGATTTACCTTGCCGATAAGTACCATAAGTGCAAGTACTTCAAATACAAGTGCCACTACCCACAAAATAATTGCGCCGGCACGTAATCCGCCTGCATTGCCAACGGGTGCAGCTTCTTTCATTTTTCTGCGGGAACCTGCCTTTACCTCTTTGCCGGTATCTGCAGCTACAATTTTCTTTTTCTTAGGTTCTGCCATTTTAGTTTCCTCCTCATTGTTTTGTTTTAAAACAGCTATTTACATTATACTGATAAAAAATCAATTAGCAAGCATTTCCTACAAAAATGTCATATTTCTTGACAGATATCGACACTTGTATAATAATGATATCACTGTAAAGGAATAAAAATGAATAGGAGAATTACATATGGATTTATCAAAACTTGCAGGTTCTTTATTAAGCTCTGACAGTATCGGGGGATTGAGTGGTCTTACCGGTGCTTCCGACAAGGATGTAAGCAGTGTATTGGCAAAGGCGCTTCCCACTCTGCTCAGTGGAGCAAAGGATCAGGCAAAGGACGAGAGTACTTCAAAGGGATTTGCATCTGCGCTTTCCGACCATGCAAAGGATGATACCAGCGATTTGTCTAAGTTTTTGGGCAATGTGGATATGAAGGATGGTGCCAAGATTATTTCCCATCTTTTGGGTTCGGGTAAGGATGATGTGGTAGCTGAGGTTGCTGCGGACACCGGCGTATCCAAGGCAAAAACAAACTCGATTCTCTCTGCAGCAGGTCCTCTTCTTATGAGTCTTTTGGGACAACAGACAAAGGAAGAGGAAGAAAAAGAAGACGGTGTTGGCGGCTTGCTTGGCACTTTGTTGGATAACGTTGATGTGGGAAGTCTGTTATCAGGTCTGTTGACAGACAACTCTTCTGCTAAGAGCAGCGGTACAAAGAAAACCGCAACCAAGAAAACTACTGCTAAGAAAACGACAGCTAAGAAGACTACGACCAAGAAGAAGGCAGCTTCTGAAAAAGAGAGCGGCGGTTTGCTGGGCGGCCTGATGAAGCTCTTAAAGTAATTATGCGACAGATAAAGAGGAATTCTGATTAGGTAGTACCAAATAAGAAAACATTGAAAAAGTCAGTAAAAACAATGTTTTCAAGGTACAAACACGGTGCGAAGTCAAGAAAATCAAATACTGACA
>SVFG01000021.1 GCA_015056975.1 Lachnospiraceae bacterium
GATGGCGAGCAGACAGACGGACAGCCGGGCGCTGGTCAACAGTCCGACGGCGAGCAACCATCCGGCGACGGTTCATCATCCGACAGTGAACAACCCGACAAAGAGCAGGAAAATGAATACAGTGGGCCCTGGGAGATTTACACAGGCTATCTGGATGAGATTTCTTCCGGTCACTATTTGTTTGAGCAGGAGGATTTGGATGGTGACGGTACCATGGACCGAATCTACAGAACCTATAAGCAGGATGTGGACCGCTGTCGTTACACCATAGAATTCGGCAATGGTATCAAATGGGAGATGCCCAAGGATGCAAGTGCCTATGGCCGTCCCAATTTCAGGATGATTGACCTTACGCAGGATAGGAAAAAAGATATTGTGTATCTGATGGATTTTGAGACAAGCTCCATTCCCCAGGCTTGCGGTAATTTTGCAATTTTTGTAAGTACGGGAGAGGGCTTTGAGGAGGCGAAGTTGCCCTATAAAACCACGGATGATACTTACTATGCGGAACAGTATTTCAACTATTCCTTTGAGGTAAAAGAGGAAACGATATTGGTGGACGTGAGTGATATTTTCCCCAAGACCTTTGAACTTCCCTATGGTGACAATACTCCTCTGTATATTGACAAGGAACGCATGGAGCCAAACTATTTTATGCATGGAGAAGAGGAAGTGCCAAGCAGCGTGGTTTGGAACTATCAAACTGAGTTAGTAGGTCAAAAGGCATATGTGGTATGTAAGCATCTGCTGTTTGGCTCCGGCTCCTCCTATTATATGGATGCAAGGCTTGCGTGGGAGGATGGCAGATTTGTAGTAGACCGGGTGAGTATGGATGAATCTGCGGGAGCGATTCTTGGCTTTGATGATTATGATAGATATAAAGCCTCTTATATGGTGGGAAGCACCCATCCTATAATTACCGAAAACTCCATTGTCAGAGAGGCAGATATTAATAAGGACGGAGCTTTGGATAAAATTATCTTTGACTGGCGCTTTTTAAAGGGCGGAAACGGAATGTTTGCAGTGCAGGATTCGAACGGAGAGATTATTTATTGTGATGAGTCTCTGGCAGGTGCTCACGTGGGCTGGGGCTCCTATTATCTCTATGAAAAGGACGATGCCTGCTATCTGTTCTATTACAATGCCTATGATATACAGGGAAACTCGGACTATGTTTATCGGATATATTCCTTTGCAGAGGGCGAGCCTAAGTGTATAGAGGAGGGGAATATCACGTATCCTAGTGGATATGGTGATGAAAGCGATTTCCGCATACTTAAGATGCGGATTGATGTAAATGAACTGGTGGCATTTGCGGAAAAGGTAAATGATTACATGGAGCATTCTTACCTGATTGTCAGCACCGACCAGTCTCTGATACCGGAGCTTGCGGACGGCGGTATCGACTGCATCTTCGGCACCCCGGAGATCCCCCGACGTGTGTATGAGGATTTCAATACCATGGGTTATACAAGACGTGAGTATGGGGAGCGCCCCACTGCTAAGCAGCTGGCAGACAAAGCTGTGGAGTGGTTTGAACAAATCGGACAGCCTTATGAGTACGATAACACCGCGGATTAAGGCACATCGCACTTGACAAACTAAACTTCGCTATGATACTCTACCATTTAGATGATAAAAGCAGTGACGAAGAGAGTACACTTTATCCGCGCTTTACAGAGAACATTCCGGTGAGAGCAGATATCATGCGATGATGCAGACATCCTCACACAGCTGAGAGGAATGAAGTAAGAAAAGTGGAAGATGGCTTCCGAGCAGCGCACCGAACCCATGTCCCCGAGCACGTCATGAGCTTGGCGCACATTACGGCAAGGCTGCGACAGGTTCCGCCTGTTATAGCGGTTTGGGTCTAAGACCCCCTAAGGTCTGCACCGCGAGATGCAGATAAAGAGAAGTGGTAACACGGGTATACGCCTGTCTTCTTATTTCCTAAGAAGACAGGCTTTTTTGATGAAAGGAGTCAAACATGACCAACAAAGGTAACTATTATTTAACAACCGCAATCGCCTATACTTCCGGCAAACCCCATATAGGCAACAATTACGAAATCGTTTTGGCAGACAGCATTGCCCGCTTCAAACGCAAGGAGGGCTATGATGTATTCTTCCAGACAGGTACTGACGAGCATGGACAGAAGATTGAATTAAAGGCACAGGATGCAGGTGTATCCCCCAAGGAGTTCGTAGATAAGGTGGCAGGAACCATCCAAGGACTTTGTGACCTTTTGAATATTTCCTATGATAAGTTTATCCGTACCACGGATGATTATCATGAGAAGCAGGTGCAGAAGATTTTCAAGCGTCTGTACGACCAGGGAGATATTTACAAGGGAGCGTACGAGGGAATGTATTGTACACCCTGTGAATCCTTCTGGACCGAGTCTCAGCTGAAGGATGGCAAGTGTCCCGACTGCGGCAGAGATGTAAAGCCTGCCAAGGAGGAGGCTTACTTCTTCCGCATGAGCAAATATGCGGATAAGCTGATTAAGCATATCAACGAGCATCCTGAGTTTATCCAGCCTGTATCCCGCAAAAATGAGATGATGAACAATTTCCTGCTTCCGGGACTTCAGGATTTGTGTGTATCCCGTACTTCTTTTAAGTGGGGTATTCCGGTGGATTTTGATGACAGACATGTGGTTTATGTATGGTTGGATGCGCTGACCAACTATATCACCGGTATCGGCTATGATGCAGAGGGCAACAGCACTGAGCAGTACAAAAAGCTCTGGCCCGCAGACCTTCATTTAATTGGTAAGGATATTATCCGCTTCCATACCATTTACTGGCCCATCTTCCTGATGGCTCTGGGTGAGGAGCTGCCCAAGCAGGTATTCGGTCATCCCTGGCTTCTTATGAACAATGACAAGATGAGTAAGTCCAAGGGAAATGTTATCTATGCGGATGATCTGGTAGATTATTTCGGCGTTGACGCAGTGCGTTATTATGTGCTTCACGAGATGCCCTATGAAAACGACGGTAACGCGACCTGGGAGCTGATTGCAGAGCGTTCCAATTCCGACTTGGCAAACACCCTGGGCAATTTAGTAAACCGTACCATTTCCATGAGCAACAAATACTTTGGCGGTGTGGTAGCTGACAAGGGTGCAGAGGATGCAGAACTTGACAATGATTTGAAGAGCACCATTACAGGCACCTATGCCAAGGTAGTAGAAAAGATGGCAACCCTGCGTGTGGCAGATGCATTGACTGAGATTTTCGGCATCTTCAAGCGCTGCAACAAATATATTGATGAGACAGAGCCCTGGGTACTTGCAAAGGATGAGGCAAAGGCAGACCGTCTTTCCACCGTTTTATACAATCTGGTGGAGGGTATCGTAATCGGAGCATCCCTGCTTGAGCCCTTCATGCCTGCTACCGCAGAAAAGATTGTGGCACAGCTGAATACCAAGCTTCGCGGCTTTGACGAGGTGGAGAAGTTCGGATTCTATGAGAGCGGCAATAAGGTTACTGACCAGCCCGAGATTTTGTTTGCACGTTTGGATATGAAAGAGGTAGCAGAGAAAGAGGAGGCACTGAGACTGGCTATGATAGAATCCGTAAAAGCAGCTGAGGAAGCTGTAGAAGAAGCAAATGTAATTGACATTGAAGCGAAGGAAGAAATTTCCTACGATGACTTTGCAAAGCTCCAGTTCCAGGTGGGCGAGATTATTGCCTGTGAGGCAGTGCCCAAGTCCAAGAAGCTGCTTTGCAGCCAGGTGCGTGTAGGCAGTCAGGTACGCCAGATTGTGTCCGGTATCAAGGCACACTATTCACCGGAAGAAATGGTGGGCAAGAAGGTTATGGTACTTGTAAACTTAAAACCCGCCACCCTGGCAGGTGTGCTTTCCGAGGGTATGCTGTTGTGTGCAGAGGATGCGGAGGGCAATCTTGCGCTTATGACACCTGAAAAGGAGATGCCTGCAGGTGCAGAAATTTGTTAGTAGTATGGACGAAACATTTTCCTATGAGATAAGGTGGGCAAAAAAAGAAGAATGGAAGCCTGCCATGCTGATGATTTGGGAGACCTTTCTTAAGTTTGAGGGTAATGATTACACCGAAGAAGGCATCCGCAATTTCTACGATTTCATTTCGGATGACGGTCTTTACCAAATGTTTCTGCAGGGCAGATACCAGCTGATGGTTGCTGTGTCGGGAGAGCGCATTATCGGCGCAGGCTCCCTCAGGAACAAAAATTACCTGTCCCTGCTCTTTGTGGATGAAGCATTTCACAAAAGGGGAGTGGGCAGAGCGCTTATGACAGGTCTTTGCGATTACTTAAAAAATGAGATGGGTGAACGCAAGATGATACTGAGGGCAGCACCCTATGCAGTGGACTTTTATCACAGGCTTGGCTTTCGCAGCGTAAGAGGGGAAGAGGAATTTTCCGGCATCCGCGTTACGCTTATGGAAAAAACATTGTAACTGATTTACCACAAGAAAGGAAAGAGACATGAAATTATTTAATTTGGACAGCCCGCTGATGCAGGCACTTAGCAGAGTAGCAGACATTATGTTGTTAAATGTTTTGACATTTATCTGTTGCATTCCCATTGTTACGGCAGGAGCATCCCTCACTGCCATGCACTATATGTGCCTTAAGATGGTCAGAAATGAAGAGACCTATCTGGTGAGAGGCTTTTTTAAGTCCTTTAAGGAAAATTTTGGTCAGGCAACCGTTATTTGGTTGATTCAGCTTGTAGTGTTCTTTGTGCTGGGCTATGACTTTTTCATTATGTACACTGCAGAAGAAGGCTTAAATATTGTGCTGCAGGTATTGATTTTCATCGTTACCATTTTGGCGCTGTTGACCTCCAGCTTTGTATATCCTGTTCTTGCAAGGTTTGTGAATACTGTGCCGAAAACCATCAAAAATGCTATGTTTGTCAGCATCATGCAGCTTCCTAAAGCTATTTTGAATATTATCTTGAGCGTGGTACCTATTCTGCTTGTTTTGTATGTACCTCAGGTAATTCCTCTTGTGCTGTTTTTTGGCTTGGCACTGCCGGCGTACTTACATGCAAAGTTATACAACAAGTTCTTTAAGAAGCTGGAAGACAGAGTGACGGAGGAAATGGGTCCCGCTGAGCCCTCTACAGACCCTGATGCAGAAGATGAAAGAATCTTTAAGGATGAGCTTGACCCTGCCCTGCAATCCATCCGTGATGACAATAATTAAGAAGAACTTGTAACTGGTTACATTTTTTGTATAACTTGACTAAGAAAAGATATAAAAATTATTCAACCTGTCAATTTGAGCTAAAAAATGCCGAGATTATAAGCAATTTTTACAATGAGAATTAAAATATTTGTGTAATAGTGGTATAGCGGTTTTTTGAGTTTTTCGTTATACTAAATAAAGATTTGCGAGGCGAAAGCCATCAAAAGAAAAGAAATGGTAATTTGAAAGGAGTTTTATCATGGCAAGTTTATCTTTAAAACACATCACCAAGATTTATCCTAACGGATTCGAAGCAGTTAAGGATTTCAACTTGGAGATTCAGGACAAGGAATTCATCATCTTCGTAGGACCTTCCGGATGTGGTAAGACCACAACCCTTCGTATGATCGCTGGTTTGGAGGATATCTCCGGTGGTGAGTTAAAGATTGGAGACAGAGTAGTTAACGACGTTGAGCCTAAGGATAGAGATATCGCGATGGTATTCCAGAACTACGCTTTGTATCCTCATATGTCTGTATATGACAATATGGCATTTGGTTTGAAATTGAGAAAGGTTCCCAAGGATCAGATCGACAAGATGGTTAAGGAAGCAGCTAAGATTCTTGACTTAACTCCCCTCCTTGATCGTAAGCCCAAGGCTCTGTCCGGTGGTCAGAGACAGCGTGTTGCTATGGGTCGTGCTATCGTTCGTAATCCTAAGGTATTCCTTATGGATGAGCCTCTTTCCAACTTGGATGCTAAGCTGCGTGTACAGATGCGTATTGAGATCGCTAAGTTACATCAGAAACTGGGAACCACCATCATCTACGTTACACATGACCAGACAGAGGCTATGACCCTTGGTACCAGAATCGTAGTTATGAAGGACGGTGTTATCCAGCAGGTTGATACCCCTCAGAATCTGTATGACAAGCCTCAGAACCTGTTCGTAGCAGGATTCATGGGTTCACCTCAGATGAACTTCTTAAATGCTACTGTTAAGGTTAACGGAGACGTTGCATGCCTTGAGGTTGCAGGTAAGAGCATTCCTCTTCCTCCTGCTAAGTCCAAGAAGATTATCGATGGCGGTTATGATGAGAAGGAAGTTATCTTCGGTATTCGTCCTGAGGATATCTATGATTCCGAGATGTTCATTGAGAACTCTCCTAACAGTGTATTTGAGTCTACTATCAAGGTATACGAGTTGCTTGGTGCAGAAGTTTACTTGTACTTCGATCTGGATGTATTCTCTATGACCGCAAGAGTAGATCCTCGTACAACTGCAAGACCCGGCGATACTGTTAAGTTTGCTTTCGATGTTGAGAAGATTCACGTATTCGACAAGGAAACCGAGCAGATTATTACCAACTAATAAAAGCTTATTTGAGGGGTACTGGAGACAGTACCCCTTGTTTTGTATCAAAAACTTTGTTAAAATATGTTGTGTAAAAGTAGCAGTCGCAATATGGAGGCGTAAGTATATGATTTCAAATCAGATAATACAGACCAGTCTGGATGAACTGAGAGCAATTACCAAGGTGGACTTGTGCGTATATGACTTGTCGGGCATGATGATTGCATCTACCATGGATAAGTGTGATATTACAAGTGAATTGATAACTACATTTGCCAACTCTCCTGCGGATAGTCAGGTAATCGGTGCCCATCATTTGTTAAAGATTTCAGATGAAGGAGAGCTCCTTTACATATTGGTGGCCAGAGGGCTTGGCGATGATGCTTATATGGTGGGCAAGATTGCGGTATGTCAGATTCACAATCTGGCGATTGCCTATAAAGAGCGCTTTGACCGCAACAATTTTTTCCAGAATCTGTTGTTAGACAATCTGCTTTTGGTGGATATCTATAACAGAGCTAAAAAGCTTCATATTGAGACTACGGTTCCCAGAGTAGTTTATTTGATTGAGACCCATATGGAAAGGGACAGCATTGTTACGGAATTACTCAAGGGTATGTTTTCCAATCAGGCAGGTGATTACATTACTTCCGTGGATGAGAGTAGTGTGATACTGATTAAGTCTTTGGATGGTGACAGCTCTGCGGAGAATATGGAGAAGGTGGCACAGACCATTGTGGACATGCTGAATGCAGAGGCCATGGCTAATGTGCGTGTGGCATACGGTACCGTGGTGCAGGAGCTTAAGGATGTATCCAAATCCTACAAGGAAGCAAAAATGGCACTTGATGTAGGCAAAATTTTCTATGTAGAGAAGAATGTGGCTGCTTACAGTACCCTTGGAATCGGCAGACTGATTTATCAGCTTCCCATCAATTTATGCAAGATATTTATTGATGAGATATTCGGTGACAATGTACCTACTGATTTGGATGAGGAGACACTAAATACCCTGAATAAGTTCTTTGAGAATAATTTGAATGTATCAGAGACATCCAGACAGCTGTTTGTGCACCGTAATACTCTGGTATATCGTATTGAGAAGATACAAAAAAGTACCGGACTGGACTTGCGCAGCTTTGATGATGCGTTGACCTTCAAGATAGCGCTGATGGTAGTAAATTACATGAAATATTTGGATTCTATGGAATATTAAGGACAACCCCTTGAATATTATTTGGTGTAAGCCAAACATATTCAGGGGGGATTTTTATGCAGTTTGAGAGACATATAAAGTATTTGGATTATCTGGAAAGCGGAGAACGAGTAAAAGGAGCGGGCTTTTTGAAGCTTCAGACAAGGAATGGAAGGTGTGATCTGCAAATTCAGGTGAGCGGTATGCATGCGACGGATAGCTTTACCAGAGAAGTATTTTTGGTTACCGCAGAAGAGGAAGTGCTGTTAGGGGAAATTGCCCTGAACGGGGGAAAGGGAGCTTTATGCCTGTATGAATTGGAAGGCAGTAATCTGGCAGGAGCGGGAGTGCCATACGAAAGCCTTTTGGGAATCCGGATACCGATTGCGGCAGGCAGGGAAATTCGCGGAGTGATACGAGAGGACGTACCTAAGGAACCGCAATGGGAAGAAGCACAGCCGGAGGAGGCGCAGCCCGAAGAGGAGATTGGCGGGGAGACAACTGTGGAGACATACTGTGAGGAAGTGTGTGAGGAGGGAACACAACCTGAGGAAGTGCAGGCAGAGGACATAATCTCAGAGGAAACGTGTCAGGAAAAACCTCAGCCCGCGCCCGACAATTCCATGCCGGATTTTGCTTCCGCAGGACTGGCGGAGAATAAGTGGTTGCAGCTTTGGAAGATATATCCCCATATAACACCGTTTAAGGATGAAAGAGAGTATTTAACCATCGGTCCGGAGGATTTTGTAATACTACCGGCAAAATATTATCGGATGGCGAATAACAGTTTTCTTTTGCATGGGTACTATAATTACAGACATTTGATTTTGTGCAGGATGGAGCAAAAGGGACAACCGGTATTCTACATCGGAGTCCCGGGTAACTATTTTGATAGGGAAAAGGAAGTGGCGGTTCTCTTTGGATTTGAAAGCTTTGAGTGTGCAAAGGAACCGGTAAAAACGGGAGATTACGGCTATTACATGATGCGGGTAGAGCTATAATCCCTCATAATCAAAAGGAGGAATAAAGCTTTCTTTGGCAGTCTCGCCCTCCTGGATAAAACCGTTTTCGATGCCGAGCATTTCGGCAAAATGTAAGATTCGCCCATATTCCTCATTTGACACGGGATGGTTTAAGCGTTCATCTGATGCCATATGTGGCATGGGAGTATACTGGTTCATAATACTGACATAAATGTCATTTTTGAATGTTTCATGAAGATATCGCAAAATTTTCTTGGAATCCTTGGTCTGGCCGGGAAGCAGCAGGTGTCTTACAATAATACCCTTTTGCATCAGTCCGGTCCTGTCGTCAAAGGCAGGCTTGCCTACCTGGCGGTACATTTCTTCAATGGCTTTGGAGGCTACGGGAAAATAGTCCGGCGCGTGAGAATACGCCTGACTCAATTCACTTGAGTAATATTTTAAGTCCGGCAGGTAAATATCTACTAACCCCTCCAGATATTGAAGGGATTCAGGCTTTTCATAGCTGCCGGTATTGTATACAACGGGGATGGACAGCCCCTGTTGTTTTGCCTTATCAAGTGCAATACATACTTGCGGAATATAGTGGGAGGGAGTGACCAGATTGATATTGTGGGCTCCCTTTTCCTGCAACTCCAGAAAGATTTCTGACAGATGTGTCAGTGAAATTTCTTTGCCGGTTATGCCAAGGGCGATGTTGTGATTCTGGCAGAAGATGCAGCGCAGATTGCAACCGGAGAAAAAGACAGTGCCGGAGCCGCGGGTGCCGCTGATACAGGGCTCTTCCCAAAAGTGCAGTGCGGCTCTTGCTGCGAAGAGAAGGTCTGAACTGCCGCAGTAGCCACTGTTTCCAACCGTGCGGTTCACGTGACAGTTGCGGGGGCAAAGGATACAGTCGGACATAAGCCGGGCGAGCCACTTTTCAGAATAAAGTGCAGATGCATTATATAAAGTTTGGTTTTTGTTTTCTTTTGTCTGGCTCATTTTACGTCCCTATCGTTAACATGATAATCGTATAAGATAATTGGTACATATATGTGACATTTTACAGTGTCCATCGGATATCCGTATAAACAAAGACCGTACACGCCGGGCAGGACTACAACTCCACCCGGCACCCTTACGGCACATGAGAGGTTCTGCTTAGTGCTGCTTTGTTCCCAACCTGACACGGTTCGCAGATTCCCATTGCGTAAGACCGAATTTCAACATTGTAGCCATGCTTCGGACAATGTACGGCTTTTTTAGTGTAGCGTTTTCAGTGGGCTTTGTCAAGGGAATTTTGTACACCAGCCATTTACGCACAATAACGGAGTGAATCGTGCGTTTTTTTTGCTTGTAATTATGCGCCGGCAGTTATATGATAAGATTAATGCAAAAAGGGAGGGTTACACAATGAATTTTATAAGTATTTTGGAGCCGGAAAGGGTATGGGATAAATGGCCAGACAGAGCACCTGCCTATTTTTTGGATTTAAACATTGACCAGATTCTGAAGCTGATTCAGGAGGAGTCGATGGACTATAACATAGCGCCGATGTACTATCAATTTCCGGACAGGGAAGGCATGACCTACCGCAGAGAGATTTATCAGGACATCAAGCAGCCGGAAATTTTTGAAAGTTTGCAAAAGTTTTCCGAGAATATGCGTCATTCCAATCACATGGAACGGACTCATGTGGCAAAGGATAATGAGATGCAGGGCTGTATCTGGCGGACAGAAGCAATCTATTATTATTGCATGGCAGTCAGCGGCCTGCATGATGTGCTTAAAAATGCGTTGGAACAAAACATGATTCGTTCGGAGGGACTTAAGAGTCTGTATGGGTATCTGGATGCACTTCAGAAGGATGAAAGCTTTGCGAAGATGCAGGAGGACGTACGTGCCATTTGGGACAAAATCAAGTCCTTCCGTTTCACACTTACGATTCAAGACAATCGTCTTGTGATAAAGGAGGGGGCTACAGATGGTACCTATGAAAGCTTTTTGGAGGAGAACTTTGGACAGTACAATGTTGCAAAGAAGGACAGCCTGCACTCTCCCTATATGGGAAGTCAGATGTTGAGTGGTCTTGAAAAAAAGCTTTTGATGGCATATTTCACCAAATATCCGAAACTGCTTAAGGAAATAGTTGCTTTTGCAGCAGGATATACAAATTACAAAAAGGAAGAGCTGCTTCGCTTAGAGCAAGAGGTGCAGTTCTATTTGTCATATTATCGTTTCCAGAGGAAGTGTCAAAAGCAGGGATTTGTTTTTACATGTCCTGGCTGTGATGATAAAAAGCCTATGGAGGCAAGCGGGGTATATGACCTTGCACTTGCATGTGTGAACTATCTGCAGGATAAAGAGGTTATAAGCAATGACTTTACATATGCACAGGGCGAGCAGTTTTTCGTGGTAAACGGTCCCAATCAGGGCGGTAAGACCACCTTTGCAAGAAGCGTGGGACAGTTGGTATACTTTACTAAGATGGGACTGGATGTGAATGCGGTCTCTGCAAACATCCATTATTTTACAGATTTGCTTACTCATTTTTCTGTGGAGGAGAGTATGGAGACCGGTCAGGGTAAGCTGATGGAGGAATTAAGCAGACTATCCCCCATTATGAGAGCTAATTGCAGACATGCATTTGTAATTATCAACGAATTGTTTACCACCGCAGCACATTATGACGGCTGTATTATGGGTGCCAGAGTGCTGGAGCATTTTACGGGCTGTGACTGCAAGGGCGTATATGTTACCCATCTGCGTGAGCTTGGAAATGCTTGTGATGGTGTGGTGAGACTGGCAGCAATGCTTGACGGAACGGCAGCCCATAGGCGTACCTACCGCGTGATTCGCAACACGGCTGAGCTGGACGGTTATGCGGAGGATATTGTGAATAAATATCAATTGTCCTATGATGACCTGCATGAAAGACTAAAGAATCCGGCTTGGATGGAAGGAGGTAATGCATCATGTTAAGCGTAAATTTGTTATATGAAAACAGTGAATTTGGTAGTGGCAAACCTTATCATGATACGGAAAGCGTTGTAAACGATTTGGGACTTAACTTTTTGTTTGAGAACGCAGCCATCAACCAGCAGGCACGCAACAGGGCTGTAAAGCAGACTATTGATATTGATAGTGAGATAAGCAGGGCCATGCGTAAGGTAATGATGACTCCCTTGCGTACGGAGGAGGAATTGAAATACAGACAGGCAGTGCTTAAGGATTTTCTGGCAAATCCTGATTATACAGAGAAGCTCTATGATGCTGCCCGCAGACTGATAGCAGCGTGGAAGAAACACGGCAAGAACGAGCGCGACAAGGGTAATCCCATGGATACCTCAAGACAGTTGATTTCCGAGATTAGGCTGTTACATATTTTTTTGAAGGCTCTCACAGAGATAAAGCTGTTGAGCAGAAAGTTTAAGCCCGACTTTAACTCAAAAGGGCTTAGAAGCTTTTGTGAGCGTTTGGAAACGGAATATTCCGATGAGTGGGAAGAAAAGATACGGAAAGTACTGAAGGATTTAAGCTTTTTCTGTGATGAAGAGGATGCACCGGGAGATAATCATTTCTTTAAAAGAATTGTAACGTCAAACATCGTGCTGGAAGGAGCAGTAGGAACCGGTTTTAAATTCACGGATTTGAAATTGGATTCCGTGAAAAGTCAGGAGAAGGTGATGCAGAGGAGAAAGTCTACACAGACTGTATTTGAAAAACTGTCGGTAACTCTTTCCTCTGAGCCCATGATTATTGTAAAGGATGAAGAATCCATACAGGCATTGGCAGAGCTTGAGACAGAAGTTGCATCATACATTTTTAGTTTCCTTCAGGGCTTTTCCAGAAACTGCCGTGATTTCTTTGACGCTCTTTTGGTACAGAGCGCATTTTATGCAGGCTGTAATAACCTGTATATCAGATGTCAGCAGATTAAGGTGAATACCTGTTATCCCACGGTCTGCGAAAAGGAGCGCATGAAATTTGAGAATCTGATGGAGCTTTCCATGGGGCTTTGCAACAGAAAGGCACCGGTGGGTAATGATGGTGACATAGCGGATAAAATGCTTTTGATTGTTACCGGTGCAAACCAGGGTGGTAAGTCCACTTTCCTTAGAAGTATCGGTGTGGCACAGATTATGATGCAGAGCGGTTTGTTCGTTGCGGCAAAACGTTACGAGAGCAGTTTGTTCCCCAACTTCTTTACTCACTTCGTAAGGCGTGAGGACACTGCTATGAACAGCGGACGACTGGACGAGGAGCTTGGCAGAATTAATAGGATTGTAAACAATCTGGGTAAGGATTCCCTGGTACTGTTAAACGAATCCTTTGCTACCACTACTGAGGAAGAGGGTTCTGTCATCTCCTATGACATTATTAAGGCTCTGGGAGAAGTGGGAGTAAAGGTATTTACGGTAACCCATCTTCTGTCCTTTGCCAAGAGAGTATACGGGGAGCAGAGAGCTGATGCGGCATTTTTGTGTGCGGAGAGAATGGAAGACGGTACTAGAACCTACAAGATGATTGAGGGAGAGCCGGAGCTTACCAGCTTTGGACTGGACCTGTACGATAAAGTAATCGGTGGAGAAAATTAAGATGTTAGTCAATTATTTCAAAAGAGTAGGTGCAAAGAGAGTTTTGATGACGGTTATCGGTAATATTTTTATCGGTCTGGGCATAGCTATCTTTAAAATGTCCGGTTTGGGAAATGACCCTTTTACAGCCATGAATCTGTCCCTGTCAGAGTGTGTAGGACTGGAGTATGCACATTTTCAGGTGCTGTTTAATCTGTGTGTGTTTGTAATCCAATGGTTTTTCGGAAGAGAGCTGATTGGAATCGGAACCCTTGTAAATGCCTGCCTTTTGGGTTATATTGTCACCTTTTTCTATAATGTGCTGTTTGCACTTTTAAGAGCACCGCAGGTATTGTGGTTGCAGGTGATTGTGGTATTTGTGGGGGTTATTATCTGCAGTTTTGGGTTATCCTTATATCAGACCTCGGATGTGGGTGTGGCACCCTATGACAGCCTTTCTCTGATTACGCAGAAATATCTGCCGAAGATACCCTATTTCTGGCACAGAATTTTTGATGATGGTATCGCGGCGCTAGTCAGTTTTTTGACAGGAGGCCTTGTGGGCCTGGGTACTCTGGTTTCAGCCTTTGGTCTGGGACCCTTTATCCATTTCTTTGATAAGCATTTCAGCAGTAAGCTGGTAAAAAAGGAGGATTAACTATGAATAAAAATGCATTTCATCAATTATCTTACGGTGTGTATGTGGTGAGCACATGGGATAACGGCAGACCCACAGGCTGTACGGCAAACAGTGCCATGCAGATTACTTCTGAGCCTGCTACCATTGCCGTAAGTATCAATCATGACAACTACACCAATCAGTGTATTCAGGAGAATGGCAAGTTTGCCATCTCTATTCTGGGTGAGAAAACGGACCCTTCCATCATCGGCGGCTTCGGCTTTAGAAGCGGCAGGGACTGTAATAAATTTGATGGTGTGGAGCAGGTATTAAAGGGTTATTTGCCTGTGATAGCAGATGCCTGTGCTTATGTGGTGTGTGAGGTGATTGATAAGATGGAGACCTCCACACATACAGTATTCCTGGGCAAGGTGACGGATGCTGATGTTTTGAAAGCAGATACACCGATGACCTATGCTTACTATCATAATGTCATCAAGGGTAAGAGCCCCAAGAATGCACCTACCTACATCGGAGAATAACGGAGAAGATACTATGTTAATCGGAATATGCGAGGACGAAAGTGCTTTCGCAGGTACGCTGGGAGCAGCGGTAAAGACTTTTATGGAAGAAAAGGAGCGGGAGTGCAAAATCAATTTTTACTCCTGTGGTAAGGATTTGCTGGAGGTTATGGACGGTAACCTTCAGCCGGACCTTCTTTTTATGGATATCCAGCTGGGGGATATGGACGGCGTGGATGTGATACATACGGTCAGAAGCAAGTACCCCAACCTGCCGGTGGTCTTTATCACCAGCATGGAAAACCGGGCGCTTGACGGCTATGATGTGAATGCTTTTTCCTTTATCTACAAGAGAAATTTTATGGAGAAGCTTCCGAGAGTATTGGAGCGTTTTCTGACGGAGTGTTATGACAGTAACAATGTAACCATAAAAGATAAGGGCGGGATGCAGGTTATTCCCATAAAAAATATTTACTGGGTGGAAGCCGACAACCGCAATACCAAAATTGTTACGAGAAGCGCTGAATACACGGATGCAGAATCCATACAGCATTTTGCGGATAAGCTGCCAAAGTGGCTCTTTGTGGAGGCATATCATGCATTGTTTGTCAATGTGGACCACATCCGCAGAGTGGAGAAGGATACAGTAATATTGGATGACGACAGGTCTTTGCCTGTAAGCCGCAGAAACAGAAAGGATGTTATGTCTGCCATTATGAGCAGACTTTCTAAGCTATGAACAAAAGAAAAAGCCTGATTTTGTCAGTTATTTTCATATTGTTTTTCCTGTTACTTCCTTTGAGCGGTGCACTGTTTTACACCACCAACTGTGAGGCGGAGTATGTGCAGAGCGTGGATGTGTGGGGTGTTACACATTCCATTAAGCTTTCGGATTTGAGGAGACAGCAGCAATTGATTAAATCTCTTCCGGAGAATCTGGAAGAGGCCCTTGCGCATGTAGACCATGTAATCAATGTATTAAGCTTTGAGCCCAAAAAGACCAAGCGTAAGGTTTCGGAAGAAGAACAGGCAAAGGCTGAGGCCTACGAGGATTTGACTGCCAAATTTCAGATAAACAAGGATGACATATCGCATTATGGCAGTATCCGTGAGCGGATTATATATGCCCTGACTTACTCGGAGTATATAGAAAATCTGGAGACCGGTACGGATATTTTGTCTGAGGGTATCGGTGCGCTGACAGGAGATAAATGGGTGATAAATAACATTGCCAAGTGTAAGCGCGACTATTACGGACTGGAGATTATTGCACCGCCGCTTTTGTTGGATTATGGTCTGAACGAGGTGTTGCATGACCATGTGTCGGACATTATCGCGCTGGTAATGGTTGTGTGCGTCAGCATATTATTTTATTCCCTTTACAAAAATTATGAGTTTGGTTCCACCACAAAGGGAAAAGGGATTATTGCAGGCTGTAGTGTGCTGCTGGCAGTAGGAACTCTGTGTATTTACGGAGTGAATCTGGGATTGGCAGGTTACTTTTTGAAGCTGCCGAAGTTTACGCTGCCCCTGCAGGCGTTGGATGGCTTTGTGTATTGTCATTATCTGGTGACAATCGGTGCATTTATTATTATGTGGCTGCTTATGAAGCTGCTCTTCTGGCTGCTTCTGTTTTATATTATTATCAGTTGCTTATCCAAGAAGAAAAACAAGCTGTTGTGCAGTATGGCAGGATTGTTTGTGATAGCAGAGTTTGTGGCGAGCCGCTACAGCGGAGAGAATCCGATTCTGGTACTGTTTCGGGAGATTAATATCTTTTCTGCTCTTACCTTCGAGAGATTCTTTAACCGCTATCTGAATCTCAACATTTTCAACAATGCCGTGGACAGAATGACCGTATTTCTGTTGTTCTTCGGCGCCTTTTTGGTGGGGGCTTCCATTGTGGTGAGATTCCGCTTGAGAGGTCTTGAAAAGAATGCCCAGAACAAGATGATGCAGGATTTTTACAGCGAAATAGACCTGCGCTATCAGGAAAGCCGCAGGCTGTTCCATGATTTCCATAATCACCTTATGGCAATTAAGGCACTGAACGAGTGCGGCGACAGAGAAGGAACGGACAAATATATTAAAGAGCTGACGGAGCGTTTGCAGGACAGCATGATGCCGGTAAAAACAGGCTCGAAAGTAGTGGACATGTTCCTGTTTAAGAAAACGGCTCAGGCAAAGGAGCAGCGGGTGCCTGTGGAATACACCGTGGGATGCTCCCTAAAGACTACCAAGATTCCGGAGTTTGATTTGTGCGGTATTTTGGGCAACCTTTTGGATAACGGACTGGAAGCATTGCGGGATATGCCGGAGGAGCAAAGGATGATTAAGCTGTCCATTCAAAACAAAAATGATATGCTCTATATCTCCTGTGAGAATCCTTATCAGGGAGAGCGAAGGGAGACAGAAGGCAGATTTGCCACCACAAAGGCAGATGAGAAGCATCATGGAATAGGTCTTTCTTCCATTCAGCGATTATGTAAAAAGTATATGGGCAACATGCAGATAAGTACGGATGACAATATCTTCCGTGTGGAAATATTGATAAACGACATATAATACCACTTCTGCACCAAAAACAACCACTTCTTCCGGAGCGGTTGTTTTTTATTTCCGGCATTATTATAATCGTGGTATACAATGAAGAGGAGTGTGGAGCATGAGAAGAACAATAAAAAAAGGAAAAAGAATACTGGGGATAATTCTGACAGCCTGCATGCTGATGAGCCTTGCGGGCTGCGGGGAAGAGGTAATCATCTCTGAGGACCATGTAGAGGAAAATTGTAGAAATACGAATATGAATGCGGTAATGAAAACGGATAAGGGTTTCTACTACAGTCAAAAGGGAGAATTAAGCCTGCATTATTATGATACCGTCAATAAGAAGAATATGTTTTTGTGTAATAAGCCGGAATGCCGCCATGACGGTAATGAATTCTGTGTAGCTACATCGGATAAATATCAGGTAATGCATACTTTGCTTTACAGCGGCAGTCTGTATATCAATGTAATTGAAGAGACGGAAACCTCTTACGAGTTTAAGGTATTGAAAGCCTCTTTGGACGGAAGTTCTTTGAGCGAAGTGGTTACCTATCATTCCGTTGGTAACACAGAAGTATTTCCGGATACAGGAGATAAAATGATAATACACCGAAACAAAGCATTTCTTCCTTACACCGTATACAATGCTGAAAATAACGAAGTAGGGTACAACGGTGTAGCCATCTATGATATGGATACGAAGGAAGTGACATATCTGGGAGAAAAGGAGCAATCCTTCGATTTGCAGTACGGTCGTTTTTGTGGATATGGAGATTATATGTATTACAGTACCAGTGAAAAATACAGAATGGAGCTTCACAGGTACTGTTATACGGACGGAACCACGGAAAAGTTGGGCGTTAAAAATTTTAAAGGTGCATACGCCATTTATGATGAAAATACCATTTTTTACAAGGCAATAAATGAAAGCTTCTTTGTCTATAATATGGAAACCGGGGAAAATAAATATATTTCTGTAGATGACCTGGGGTCTGTTAGGTTGCATACGGATGAAAAGGATGGTTTATCTCAGGGTTACGGTGTTGGATTTAAGCTTGCGGATGTGCTTTCAGACGGTGAATACGTGTATGTGAGCTTTAACTATAGTTTTCATGGGAATTACCTGCCTAATTCAAATTCCGCAATGGGTATCGTATTTGACAAGGCAATTATCGGTGTGCTGGACAAAGAGGGACAGGAGGTCAATAGGATATATCTGAACACGACAGACCTTTTGGGATATAGCGATTATTTCACTTTGCATTTTATGGGAGACACTGTGTATATGCAGACACCGTCTATGATGTATGAGTGCAGTAAAGAGAGCTTTATAGCAGGGGAGCCTGATTTTAAAGAGGTGTATCCCATTGATATTAAGATGTGGAGTATGAAGGAGCATCAAGAAAAATGAGTAAAAAAATACTGGGGATAATTCTGACAGCCTGCATGCTGATGAGCCTTGCGGGCTGCGGGGAAGAGAAGATAATATCACAGGATTATCAGAGAGGAAACACGCATCATAAGTACGCCAATGCTGTTATGAAGACAGATACGGGATATTATTACAGCCAAGGTGGCTTTGGCTGGCTGAGCCTGCATTATTACGATGCGGCAAACGGTAAAAACATGTTTCTGTGCAATAAGCCGGAATGCCGTCATGAGGGTGATGAATTTTGCGTGGCAACTTCTGAAAAGTACATGGTATTTGATACTGTTCTTTATAGTAACAAGCTGTATATCAATGTGATAGAGACTACTGACAGTACCTATGAGTACAAATTGCTCCGGGCAGCTTTGGACGGGAGTGCGTTGGATGAGGTGGTGACTTATCTGACTGTTAACAAGGTGGAAGTAACGCCGGACACAAGTCCCATGGTAATTCACAGGAACAAAGCGTTTTTGCCTTATAACGTGAATAATGTCAATAATCAGGAGATTGGTTATAGCGGTGTGGCAATCTATGATTTGGAGACGGAAGAGGTTACCTATCTGGGCGAAAAAGAGGGTGACCTGAAGGTGAAGAAAACAAATCTCTGCGGCTATGGAGATTACCTGTATTTTGTTACGGCGGAAAAATATAAACAGAGACTGTGCAGATACAGCTATGCGGACGGAAGTGTGGAAGAGCTTCCGTTGGAACGCACCTTTATGGGTGACTATGCAATCTATGATGATGATACCATTTTTTATGTGAGAGGTAATTCTGAACTGTTTATTCACAATCCCAAAACGGGGGAAAATAAGAGTGTTAATATTCAAGAATGGTACGGGATAAAGACGGGAGAAAACAGTGGACGAAGTGGATATGAGGGGCTGGTTAGTGACGGTAAATACTTGTATGTCGCAGAGCACGGATATCTGAAGAGCTATTCGCCTGTTTTTGTCTCAGAGGGATACATGGAAGATGGAAGTGATCTCGATTTCATGGAGGTTAATATAATGGATGGCGAAGGAAGCTTGGTGAACTCCTTCCGGTTTAATACAGTGGAGATATTGGGCTGTAATGATTTTTTCCTTCTGCATTTCTGCGGAGACACCATTTATATGCAGACATCAAAGATGATGTATGAATGTAACAGAGAAGACTTTGTGGCAGGAAAGCCGGAGTTTAAAGAGGTATATCCCATTGACATCTGGTTGCCGTAAAGATTGAGGTAAGGACAATGAGAAGAATGAAGAGAAGCCTGATATGTGTCATTATGGTACTGTTACTTTCTTTAGGTGCAGGCTGCGGGAAGCAAAATACTGCATCAGAGGATTTTCAGCGGGCAAACTGTAGGAATACAAATGTGAATTCTATTATGAAGACCGAAAGCGGTTATTATTATGGGAAGAAAAACAGCGAATTGGAGTTGCATTATTATGATTCCAAAAACGGCAAAAATATGTATCTGTGCAATAAGCCGGAGTGCCGCCATGATGGGAATGAATTTTGTGCCGCCACGTCGGACAAATATACGGTAATGGAGATGGCTTTGTATGGGGATGATATTTACATAAATGCAATAGAGCAGACAGAGAAGACGTATCAGTTCAAGCTGCTTCGGGCATCAGGAGACGGAAGCAGCCTGAGTGAGGTGGTGACTTATTTTGAGACTGATGCAAAGGACCGGTTACCGGGCTATTATTTCGACGAGGTGACGGAGATGGTTATTCACCGCGGAAGGGCGTTTCTGGCCTATAGTCTGGTGAATGTCCATAATAAAGATATAGGTGTATGCGGAACCGCAATATATGACCTGCAAACGGGAGAGCTTACCTACCTTTGGGAGAAGGATATGGATTTGACGGAGGTGGATGAGAATTTTTGCGGTTGCGGTGACTATATGTTTTTTATCAGGGCAAAGGGCTCGAGGAAGCATCTTTACAGGTACAGTTACAAGGAAGGTTCCCTGGAGAAAATGGAGTTGGAGAGGGGATTTAGAGGACAGTATGCCCTTTATGATGAGAATACCTGTTTTTACATAAAGGATAATGGGGATTTATATTTGTATAAGCATGATACCGGGGAAAACATAAACGTTGACTGCGAAAAATGGACCGGAATGTGGCAGGAAGTGCAGGTGGCAGGTAGGTCAGAGCGCATAAATGTACATACACCTGTGATTGACAGCGTGTTGAGTGATGGGGAATATGTATATACTGCGGAGTTTATGTCCTTTGATAATTTCTTTTATCCGTATATGGAATGTACCTGTGAAATCGGCGGGGAAACGGTTGATGTTGCAGTGGATTACGTGGAGGTTATTGTTTTGAACAGAGAGGGGGAGCTTGTGAATGAGGTGAAAGTAAGCCCCAAGGAAGTGCTGGGAAAAATTGATGATTTTACATTGCATTTTACGAACAACACTGTTTATTTGCAGACCTCTGTCATGGTCTATGAATGCCCCAAGGAAGATTTTGTGGAAGGAAAGGTCAATTTTAAAGAGGCATATCCCGTGGATATTGAGCGCGAGAACAGGGAGGCGAAGGTACAGTGAGAGGTATTGGAAAATGTGTAATAGCGGCTATTTTGTTTTGCATGACAATATGCTTTGCAGGCTGTGGGGAAGAAAAGCTTGTGTCACAGGACCAGCAGCGGGCAAACTGCAGGAACAGGGATGTAAATTCCATCATGAAGACGGACAAGGGCTTTTACTACAGTAAGAAAAGTCTTGAGCCGTTAAATCTGTATTATTATGATGCGGCAAATGGTAAAAGTATGTATCTGTGCAATAAGCCGGAATGCCGCCATGATGGGGACGATTTCTGTGCGGCAACTTCTGATAAGTATATGGTGCAGGAAACGATAATGTATAGCGATAGTCTGTATATCAGTGCCATTGAAGAAACAGAAACCACCTACGAATACAAATTGCTGAGAGCATCCCTGGACGGAAGCTCGTTAAGTGAGGTTGTAACCTATTTTGAGATAGATAACATAGAAGTGGCTCCCGCGTATGATTGGGATGCGGATCAGGCGGTGACAATCCATCGCAATAAAGCGTTTTTACCCTATCGGCTTTCGAATCGGAATAATAAAGAGATTGGGGTGAGCGGAACAGCAGTTTATGATTTGGAGACAGGAGAGCTGACCTACCTTGGTGAGAAGCAGAGGGAACTGGTAGACAGGGATTTCAATTTCATAGGCTGTGGAGATTACATGTATTATGCCCATGAACAGAAATACAAAACCAGACTAAACCGCTATAGCTATAAGGACGGTTCCGTAGAAGAGATGAATTTGGAAAAAGGTTTTCTGGGAGACTATGCTGTCTATGATGAGAACACCATTTTCTATATACAAACACGCCAGCAACTGTATCGGTACACACATGATACAAAGGAAAATACGCTTTTAAAGATTAAAGAATGGAACGGTAAGTTTATTGATACTTTGGGTATTGATGGAACAGTGATAGACACCCATTTATCGACTAATTTATACATTTTTAGTGTGTTTAGTGATGGAGAATATGTGTATATTCCGGAGAATTCATATAATGCGCATACTACGGCCAGTTATAAGGAAGAAGTGTGGTGTGGGCCCGTTCATGATGAGAAGTCAGGGAAATGGTATATTAAAGTGACTATGTTGGATGCAGAAGGCAATTATGTAAATCATGTAGAAGTGAAAACGGAGGAGCTTATAGGTTATGATGAGTACTTCACCCTGCACATTTTAGACGATGCAGTCTATATACAAACCCCGTTTAAAGTATATGAGTGCAGTAAAGCTGATTTTGTGGCGGGTAATGCAAACTTTAAGGAAGTATATTCCCAGGATATAGGTATTCGCAGTGTAAAGGAGTATGAAGGATGGGAAGAATAAAGAAGCTATTGGCAGCAGCGTTACTATTGTGTATAACGGTATGTTTTGCAGGCTGCGGGGAAGAAAAGCTGGTGTCGGAGGATTATGTAGAGTCAAACTGTAGAAACAGTAATATGAATGCAATCATGAAGACCGATACAGGATATTACTACAGTCAGAATGGCTCATTGAGTCTGCACTATTACGATGCAAAGAACGGTAAGAATATGTATTTGTGCAATAAGCCGGAGTGTCGTCATGAGGGAGACGAATTCTGTGCGGCAACATCGGATAAATACCAGGTGCTGGAAACAGTTTTATACAGTGGAAATCTGTACATAAATGCTATTGAAAAAACCGAGACACAGTATGAATATAAGTTGCTCAAAGCTTCTTTGGACGGGTCTGCTTTAAGTGAGGTGGTAACTTATCTGGCTGTGGATAATATAGGCGTGATGCCATTTATATATAATGAGTATCCCCGTTGCATGGTTATGCATAGAAACAAGGCATTCCTGCCCTACAGTCTATGCAATACCAACAATGAAGAAATAGGTTATATGGGGACAGCAATTTACGATATGGAAAGTGGAGAAGTGACTTTTCTGGGAGATAAGGAGCAGGGGTTTGAAGTAAAAAATTGTTGTTTTACGGGTTATGGTGAGTATTTGTATTATGTAGCGGTTCAGAAGTATAAAAACGAGCTTTGCCGCTACAATATCATCGACGGCTCTGTAGAGAAGTTTGAATTGGAAAAGGGCTTTAGGGGAGTTTATACAGTGGTTGATGACAATACGATTTTTTATAAGAGGGCTCAGACAGATTTATGTGGTTATTACATAGATACGAAAGAGAATGTGATATTTGATTCTAAGGATTGGTTTGGCATTGTGACATATTTTGATGACCATTCAGAGAATAAGCCTCATTATGGTATCTCTCATGCGGGTATTGACGATGTGATATCGGATGGTGAGTATGTATATGTGGCAGAGAATTATTCTTTCAAAACAAATAAGGGAGTCAATAAATATCCTGTTGCAGACCCGAGTCAGGAAAGTCTTGATTTTGCGGAGATTACGGTTTTGGATAAAACAGGCCGGTTTTTAAATAGTTTCCGATTAAATTCCAAACAAGTGCTGGGGTATGAGGATACGTTTACTTTACATTTTGTGGACGATACAGTCTACATGCAGACTCCGTTTATGGTATACGAGTGCAGTAAAGAAGATTTTGTGGCCGGTAATGCAAACTTTAAGGAAGTATATTCTCAGGATATTGGAATTTACAGTGTAAAGGAGAATGAGTAATGAGAAGAATAAAAAAGCTGATGGCAGCAGTGTTACTATTGTGCATGACGATGTGCTTTGCGGGATGTGGAGAAACAAAGCTTGTGTCACAGGACCAGCAGCGGGCAAACTGCAGGAACTGGGATGTGAATTCCATCATGAAGACGGACAAAGGCTTTTACTACAGTAAGAAAAGTCTTGAGCCGTTAAATCTGTATTATTACGATGCGGAAAATGGCAAAAGCATGTATCTGTGCAATAAGCCGGAGTGCCGCCATGAGGGAGACGAATTCTGCGCGGCAACCTCCGATAAGTATATGGTGCAGGAGACAATACTGTATAGCGGCAGTCTGTACATCAGTGCCATTGAGGAGACGGAAACCGCTTATGAATACAAGTTGCTTAAGGCATCTTTGGACGGAAGCTCATTGAGTGAGGTTGTAACCTATTATGAGACGGATAACATAGAGGTGACTCCTCTGCTTAATCGGGAATCCGGTCCGGCTGTGACAATCCATCGAAATAAAGCGTTTCTGCCATATCGGCTTTCAAATCGGAATAATAAAGAAATCGGAGTAAGCGGAACAGCAGTTTACGATCTGGAGACAGGCGAACTGACCTATCTGGGAGAGAAAATACGTGAATTGAAAGACAGGGATTTTAATTTTATAGGTTGCGGAGATTACATGTATTATGTCCATGAACAGAAATACAAAACCAGACTAAACCGCTATAGCTATAAGGATGGTTCCGTGGAAGAACTGACGTTGGAAAGAGGTTTCAAGGGAGACTATGCTGTCTATGACGAGAGCACGGTTTTCTATATCATATCACAACATGAATTGTATAAGTATACACATGATAAAAAGGAAAATATACGTATACCGCAAAATGAATGGAATGGTCAGCTGATTGATGTTTTTGATGAGGACGGAATATTGGTGAAGACGGTAATGATTAATCTTTTAAATCTCTATAGTGTCTTAAGTGATGGCGAATATGTGTATATTCCTGAGGATTTTTCAAATAGTCATGATATGGCGACATATAAGAAAGAGGTAATATCGTATTTGCATTCTGAGGAGGAAGAAGAGGAGCCAAAGAAAAAATATATTGAAGTAACAATACTGGATGCAGACGGCAATTATGTAAATCATGTAGAAGTGAAATCTGAGGAAGTTATAGGCTACAATGAGTTCTTTACACTACATATTTTAGACGACACAGTCTACATGCAGACACCGTTTATGGTATACGAGTGCAGTAAAGCAGATTTTGTGGCGGGCAATGCAAACTTTAAGGAAGTATATTCTCAGGATTTGGGTATCCTCAGTGTAAAGGAGTATGAAGGATGGGGAGAATAAAGAAGCTGTGGGCAGTAGCATTATTATTGTGTGCGACACTGTGCTTTGCAGGCTGCGGGGAAGAGAAGCTTGTGTCGGAGGACCTTGACAGAGCAAATACCGGCAATTATAACATGAATCCCATTATGAAAACGGATAAAGGCTTTTATTACAGTCAGGGCAGGCTCAAGTCGTTGAGTCTGTATTATCACGATGCGGAAAACGGCAAAGGTATGTATCTGTGTAATAAGCCGGAATGTCGTCATGAGGGAGATGAATTCTGCGCGGCAACCTCCGACAAATACAAGGTGATGGAGACGGTAATGTACAGTGGCAGTCTGTATATCAATGCTGTTGAAGAAACAGAAACAACCTACAAGTACAAATTGCTTCGGGCATCTCTGGATGGAAGCTCGTTAAGTGAGGTGGTGACCTATTTTGAAACTGAGAACATTGACGTTGTGCCTCTATATTATTGGGATATGGGTCCGGTTCTGACAATCCATCGCAATAAGGCGTTTCTGCCTTACCAACTTGAAAACCGGAAAAATAAAGACACCGGAATGAGCGGAACGGCAATTTATGATTTGGAGACAGGTGAGCTTACTTATCTGGGGGAAAAAACCAGAGAGCTGGAAGAACGGGATTTCAATTTTATAGGTTGTGGAGATTACATGTACTATGTCCTGGAGCAGAAGTACAAAACCAGACTGTACCGCTATTGTTATACGGATGGCTCGGTGGAAATGCTGGAGTTGGAAAAGGGATTTAAGGGGGACTATGCCGTTTATGATGAAAACACTGTTTTTTACATAAAATCACAACAGGAACTGTATAAGTACACACACGATACCAAAGAAAGCATACGTGTAAAGACAGATGAATGGAATGGCTTTGCGTATGAGGTATTGACCACGGACGGACTAATGACAATTCATCATAATGTTAATATTTATAGTGTTTTAAGTGATGGTGAGTATGTGTATGTACCGGAAAATTTTAACAATAAAGGGCATGATTATCCATGGTATGAAGGGTATAATCCTACACCTTCGGATGATTCCGTGGAGCTAAGGACTAATTATTTTGAAGTGACCATATTGGATGCGGACGGTAATTATGTAAATCATGTGGAAGTGAGCTCGCAAGACCTTTTGGGATATACGGAATATCTCACGCTGCATATTTTAGGTGATACAATTTACATGCAGACTCCATTTAAAGTATACGAGTGCAGTAAAGCAGACTTTATAGCGGGAAAAGCAAACTTTAAGGAGGCTTATTCTCAGGATATTGGAATTTACAGTGTAAAGGAGAATGAATAATGAGAAGAATAAAAAAGCTGATGACAGCAGTGTTACTATTGTGCATGACGATGTGCTTTGCAGGCTGCGGGGAAGAGAAGCTTGTGTCGGAGGACTTTAACAGAGCGAATATAGGAAATGGTGTCATCAACCCCATTATGAAGACGGACACAGGCTATTATTATAATCAAAGCTCATTTAACGAGCTGAGCTTGCACTATTATGATGTGGCCAACGGTAAAAATATGTATTTGTGCAATAAGCCGGAGTGCCGACATGAGGGAGATGAATTCTGTGCGGCAACCTCAGATAAATATCGGGTTATGGACACGGTGTTGTATGGCGGCAGTCTGTATATCAGTGCGTTGGAGAAGACAGAGACGGCCTATGAATACAAACTGCTGAAGGCAGCATTGGATGGATCTTCTTTGAGCGAGGTTATTACCTATTTTGTCATAGATAATGTGAGCCTGGCAACCGGTGGCGGTGGGGAAATGGTTATACACAGGAATAAAGCATTTCTTCCGTATTTTCTTGTCAACCCTAAGAATACAGAGGTTGGAATTGGCGGAGTGGCAATCTATGATATGGAATCGGGGGAATTAACCTATCTGGGAGAGAAGGAAGGTAGTTTGGAAACTAAGCGTGAGCGTTTTGAGGCCTACGGAGATTATATGTACTTTGTGCAAACTCAAAAGTATAAAAAGGAGTTGATGCGTTATAGCTATGCGGATGGTTCTGTGGAGAAAATGGAACTGAAGACAGGATTTAGGGGAGGCTATACCGTTTATGATGAGAACACCATTTTTTATATCAGGGGAGATGGAAGTGAGGTTCATATTTTTAGGTCGGATACCAAGGAAAACACGCAGATTGACATTGAGGAGTGGTTTGGATTTTTCACAGAGGGAGAAGACGGTGCTCAAGAACTGCTATGTTCCGTCTCCTTGGATAGCATGATTAGTGACGGAGAATATGTATATATCCCGGAGAATATAAGCTTTGACAGGTATTCGTGCCCTTATCAGATATATCATTCTGAGGGGGAACCTGATACGGAATATGCAGAGATAACCATTTTGGACAAGGATGGAAATTATGTAAACCATGTGGAGGTCAGCTCCAAGAAACTTTTGGGTTACAATGAGTTTTTCAGCCTGCATTTTGTAGAAGACACCGTTTACATGCAAACACCTGTCATGGTGTATGAGTGCAGCAAGGCAGATTTTATAGCCGGAAATGCAGACTTTAAGGAGTGTTACCCCCTTGATATTAACATTAGGAGTGCAAAGGAGTTGGAATAAATGTTAGAGCTGATTAATTTGACCAAGAAATACGGTGATTTCACGGCGCTGGATCATCTGAATGCAAGCTTTGATACCGGTATTTACGGCTTGCTGGGACCCAATGGTGCAGGAAAATCCACAATGCTGAATCTGATTACAGACAATATAAAAAGAACAGAGGGAAGTATTTTATATAACGGCAAGGATATCCTCACCATGGGCAGCGCCTATCGCAAGAAAATCGGTTACACACCGCAGATGCAGGGAATGTATGATGATTTTACCGCAAGGGATTTTCTCCACTATATCGGTTCTTTGAAGGGAATGAAGTCCGCACGCTGCAAAAAGCAGACGGAGGAATTCCTTGGCGTAGTAAATCTGTCCAAGGATGCCCATCACAAGTTGGGTTCCTTTTCCGGTGGTATGAAGCAGAGAGTGCTTCTGGCAGCAGCCATGCTGGATGATCCGGAGATTCTCATACTGGATGAGCCCACGGCGGGTCTTGACCCGGCGGAGAGAATCCGACTGCGCAATTATATTGCATCTCTTGGTGAGAACCGCACAGTCATTTTGTCCACCCATGTGTTGGGAGATATTGAGAGTATTGCCAAGAAGGTATTGCTTTTAAGTCACGGCAAGCTGCGTCATTTTGAAGCGCCCAATCAGCTGATTGAGCAGGTGAAACGGGAACTTGCCGATAGGGGAGATGTGGAGACGGATAATATGACACTCGAGGATATTTATCTGTATTACACGGAACATTCTAAAGCAGACGGGGAGCAGGAGCATGAGGGAAGCAAAGAGAATATTCATTAGTAAAAAGACCGCGTTCTTTATGATATTGCTTATGTGCGTGAACATTGTATTCTTCGGCTATCAGAGCAATGAACACAAATCCAGCACTGTAGAGAGTGATACCTACAAAGAATACATAGATAATTATCATCAGCATATCGATGAGACAATCGAAAATGCAGAGGAAATGACCTCGATAACCATCTTTATGGATGAAGAGTCTTATGTGTATAGGAATTTGATAGAGACAAAAGCGGATTATGAGCTGTTAAAGGGGATTACCCTGACAGAGGGTAATAATCGGGAGATTATGAATTTCTTCCGGTTTACATTGGTTGACTTTTTGTTCCTGATATCGGGAATCTATATTGTGCTTTGCTTTTTGCAGGAGCGCAAGAAGGGGTTGCATCTTCTGGTGCGAAGCACTCTAAAAGGACGGATGATGCTGGCAACTCAGAGAGTGGTAATTTTGTTTACGGGGCTTTTGGCAAGTGCGGTACTGCTGTATGGAAGTTTGTTGATAATTACTGTGTCAAAGGCTGATGTGGGATTTGGGCGTTCCATCCAGTCTATTTCAGAATTCTCGGAGTATGTGAGCAGGGTTACCATTGGGGAGTATTTACTGACCCAGATGCTTGCCAAGCTTGTGGGAGTATTTATGCTTTGCATGTTCTTTTATATGCTCACCACGCTGATATCCTCCAGTTTAAGTATTATTATTTTCGGACTTATTCTGGTTGGGGAGTATTTGCTATACATATTTATCACACCTACGGATACCTTGTGCACCTTCAAGTACATGAATCTGTACACCTATGTCTTTGCAAGAACGGATTACGCGAGATATTACAATCTCAATTTGTTTGAGTATCCGGTAGACAGCAGGCTTGCGGCTACAGTATTGGTAGTAGCTCTTGCCGTAATTTTCACCGTGATTACTATTGTGAAAAACCGCAGATGGTATCCTGCGGCAACACCGGCATTCCTTAGAAAAATAGATGGATTAATAGAAGCCTTCAGCAAAAGAAAACCCATTTTGCCAAACTTTTTCTGGGAGTGTAGAAAGATATTGCTTTCCCAGAAAGGCTTATGGATTAGCCTGATTGTATTTTATCTGGCGTATTCCGCTTCAATGGACTCCTTTTATGTGGATACCCGAAATCCTTACGAGCTGCACTGGTATGAGGAATTTAAAGGGGATATTACGGAGGAAAAGCTGAAAGAGGTAACGGAAGTCAGGGATACTTATGTAAGATGGATAGAGAATTGCAAAAAGAACCTGGAGAAAAACTATGCTCTTAGGGCACAGTATATAATGGAGGGCAGGACCACAAAGTATGTAGATGAAAGGATTGCAGAAAGTCAGGCAAATCTGATAGAAAACGAAAAGCAGCTGGTTGGCGTCAGTGTTGTGTTGGAGAAGGTGGAAAACGGTCTTGCCTACACAAAGCGGTCCGGTAAGATTATCCAGATAATTGATACGCACAGTTATTATCTGTTGCTTGACCATGACAAGAGTACTACTACACGCAATCATCTTTATATCTTTATCGGCATGATTGGTATTTTCTCGGGCATCATTGCAAACGAGAACACTACACACATGAGAATGTATCTTCATACCCTTTATAAAGGCAGGAAGAAGCTTATAGTAAATAAAGTGTTTTTGATTGCCTGCGTGGCGTTTGTGCTCAGTACAGCCATCCACATTATTCAATTTGTGCAGATAGGGGAAGTATTTGGATATATGAATCTGGATGCGGCAGTGCAAAGCATCAATTCCCTGAGAGATTTCATGCCGGATATCTCCATAGGGACATACCTGACATTAATGTATATCGGCAGAGGTTTCCTGACCTTCCTGGTGGGATGCGGAGTGATGACTATCAGTAACTTCTGCAAGAACCGAATTAATACCATTGCGGTATGCTCGGGAATTATGATTGTCTTTATATTGTTAACAGGGATAAGCTTTTAGCCTATCCCTGTTCTTTTGTTTGTCTCATTAATTTCTCTAACTTATTCCGTTCTCTTAATTCTGTAAAGAAGGTCTTTAACATTTCTGAGCATTCTTCCTCAAGGATGCCCCGGCTGACTGTCACCTGATGGTTAAACTGGGGCATTTCCAATATGTTCAAAATAGAACCGGCGCAGCCGGCCTTGGGATTCATGCAGCCCATAACTACCTCAGGGATCCTCGCCTGCACAATGGCACCGGCACACATTTGACAGGGCTCTAAAGTCACATACAACGTACACTCCTCCAAACGCCAGTCCCCGATAACCTTGCTGGCCTTGCGGATGGCGGTAATCTCTGCATGGGAGAGCGTATTCTTGTCCGTGTTGCGGCGGTTGTAGCCGCGTCCGATAATCTTACCTTCGTGCACAATCACACACCCGATGGGAACCTCGCCCAGAGCGTATGCCTTCTTTGCCTGCTTCAAGGCTTCCTTCATGTATTTTTCCTGAATATTTGTAAAAACTGCCATGGTGTTGTCCTTTATTATGATTTTGGGAAAAAGAGAACCCGGGTTGGTTTAGAGGCGGGACAGGGTGTTTGGTGATTCTGTTTCCGGATGGGTATTTTCTAAGCATTGCGGCAAAACATTTATATCTTCCGGGACGGCGCGCAGGATGCGTCCATGCACCGGCGTGCCTAAATCGCTCATCCATGAGCGATTTTCCCTGGTTTATAAAGCGCAATGCTTGAAAATGCAGCCATCCTCCACCAAGAACACAAACACCCTGTCTCACCTCTGCGCCAACTGTTATTATCATATTTAACTAAAATCAATTATAAAGACACAACTTTGATTTTGCAACCTTCTATGTATAATCTGCCTCAAATCCGTGAAAAATACCCCTAGATAATGAATAACTTCAGAATGGAGGCGCAGGATGAATCCCAAGCAGCAATTACAGGAAATTATAAGTCAGACCTATGGGAAAACGATTGCCACCTGTAGCGGCGAACAGCTTTACCGTGGTCTGCTTACGCTTTGCAGGGACAGAATGTCACAGACACCCCTTATCGAGGGCAAAAAGAAGGTGTATTACATCTCCATGGAATTTTTGATAGGCAAGCTGCTTATCAATAACCTGATTAATCTGGGGATTTATAAAGAAATCAAGGATGTGCTTGAAGAGAATGGAAAGTGTCTGGCGGAAATGGAAGAGTATGAGCCGGAGCCTTCTTTGGGAAACGGAGGTCTGGGCCGTCTGGCGGCATGCTTTTTGGACTCCATTGCCACGTTAGGGCTGCCCGGAGACGGTATCGGACTGAATTATCACTTTGGACTGTTTAAACAGGTGTTTAAGGATAATCTCCAAACTCAGGAAAAGAATGAGTGGCAGGAGCAGGACGGCTGGCTTACAAAGACGGATATTACCTTTGAGATTTCCATGGGAGATAAAAAGGTTAAGGCGGTACTTTATGACATTGGTGTCATAGGTTATAAAAACGGTATAAACAAGCTACATCTCTTTGATATTGCGTCGGTGGATGAGGGGCTTGTGAAGGAGGGTATTACCTTCGACAAGGGCGCGGTGGAAAAGAACCTGACCCTGTTCCTTTATCCGGATGATTCTGATGAGGCGGGGAATCTGCTTCGCATCTATCAGGAGTACTTTCTGGTGAGCTGTGGCGCAAGACTGATTCTTAAGGAAATGAAGGAGAAGGGTTACAATTTGCACAAGCTGTATGAGCACGCGGTGGTTCAGATTAACGATACTCATCCCACCATGGTGATTCCTGAGTTAATCCGTCTGTTGACCTTGGAAGAAGGTTTTTCCCTGGAGGAAGCCATTGATGTAGTGGAGAAGACTTGTGCTTATACCAATCATACCATTCTGGCGGAGGCTCTTGAAAAATGGCCCCTTAAGTATCTTGAGAGAGTGACCCCACAGCTGCTTCCAATTATCCGCGTTTTGGACAAAAAGGTGCGGGAGAAGTATTCGGATGAAAGGGTGCAAATTATTGACAAAGATGACAGGGTTCACATGGCACATCTGGATATCCATTATGGTTTTTCCGTAAACGGTGTGGCTGCCATTCATACGGAGATACTAAAGCACAGTGAACTTAAGCACTTTTACGATCTGTATCCGGAGAAATTCAATAACAAGACAAACGGTATCACCTTCCGCCGATGGCTTCTGTCCTGCAACAGGGAGTTGACGGATTTTCTCACGGAGACCATAGGCCCTAAGTTCAGACAGGATGAGGATGAACTTCAAAAGCTTCTGGACAAAATAGAGGACCCTGTTGCGCTTAAGAGACTTGCCGATATCAAGCAGACTAAAAAAGAACAGCTGGCAGAGTATATTAAGAAGAAGGAAGGAATTACCATTCCCACGGAAGCCATTTATGATATCCAGATTAAGAGGCTGCATGAGTATAAGCGTCAGCAGATGAATGCCCTCTATATCATTCACAAGTATCTGGAAATCAAGGGCGGTAATAAGCCTAAGACACCGCTTGTATTTATCTTTGGCGCCAAGGCGGCTCCTGCCTATGTGATAGCCAAGGATATCATTCATCTGATACTGGTGCTTTCCAAGCTCATCAACGAAGATCAGGAGGTATGTCCGTATATGAAGGTGGTGATGGTGGAAAACTATAATGTGACCTATGCGGAGAAGCTGATACCTGCCTGTGACCTGTCGGAGCAGATTTCGCTGGCATCCAAGGAGGCGTCCGGCACCGGTAACATGAAGTTTATGCTAAACGGAGCTGTGACCATCGGAACAAGGGATGGCGCGAATGTGGAAATCAGGGAGCTTGTGGGGGATGACAATATCTATATCTTCGGTGAGGACAGCCAGGCTGTTATCAACCATTATGCAAGTAAGGATTATATCCCCAAGCAGTATTATGACAATTCTTTTATCATCAAGCGAGCGGTTGACTTTATCGTGGGGGAGAAGATGCTTTCCATTGGAAAGAGGGAGAATCTTGAAAGGCTTTACCAGGAGCTTTTAAATAAGGACTGGTTTATGACACTCCTTGATTTTGTGGATTATGTGAGGGTGAAGGAGCAGACGTTTGCGGACTATGAGAACAAGGATAAGTGGAGACGCATGATGCTTACTAATATTGCAAAAGCAGGCTATTTTTCTTCGGACAGAACCATAGCGGAATATAACGCAGATATCTGGAAATTAAAATAAAGAGCAGATTTCAGAAAGGAAAGAAAACATGAAAAAGAGAATTTTGAGTGTGCTTTTGTGCCTTGCCATGACCGTGGGCGTTTTGACAGGCTGCAGCAGGGGTGACAATTCCGGCACACAAAACAACAATGAAACTACAAATCAGCAAAACCAGTCAGACAATGGTGGCAATCAGGGCACGGCGCAGCAGAAGGGCAGAGTTTACTATTTAAGCTTTAAGCCTGAATCAGACCGTGTGTGGCAGGATTTGGCGGCACAGTACACCCAGGAGACCGGCGTGCCGGTAAAGGTGGTGACGGCTGCAAGCAACACCTATGAGCAGACGTTGATGTCAGAGATTGCCAATGCGGAGGCACCCACCCTGTTTCAGGTGAATGGTCCCATCGGCTATGAAAGCTGGAAGGATTACTGTGCAGATTTGAAGGATACCAAGCTTTACAGCTGGCTTCTCGATAAAGATCTTGCCATCACCGGAGAGGATGGCGGTGTGTATGCTATTCCTTATGTGGTGGAGGGATACGGCATCATTTACAACGAAGCCATAATGGATAAGTATTTTGAGATGGACGGAGCAAAGGTTGCAGACATGGATGATATTAAGAACTTTGCTACATTAAAGGCTGTAGTGGAGGATATGCAGGCGAAGAGGGACAAGCTTGGTATCAAGGGCGTATTTGCTTCCACTTCCCTGACACCGGGCGAGGACTGG
>SVFG01000141.1 GCA_015056975.1 Lachnospiraceae bacterium
GGTATAAGATAGAAGAAAAAACAAAGGACGGAGATTTGCAATGGATTTACTGGAATTGCGTGGTCAGCTGGATACGATTGACGCAGAGATTGTAAAGCTGTATGAGGAAAGAATGGAAATCTGTGCCAAAGTGGCAGAGTATAAAATAGGTGTAGGCAAAAAGGTATTTGACAAGGTGCGGGAGCAGGAGAAGCTTACCAAGGTAAAAAGTCTTACCCACAACGAGTTTAACAGTCACGGAATCGAGGAGCTTTTTGAACAGATTATGTCCATGAGCAGAAAGCTGCAGTACCAGCTTTTGGAGGCGAGCGGCAGTCAGGGCAGGCTTCCCTTTATCGGAGTGGAGGAGCTTCCTGTGAAAAAAGCCAGAGTGGTATTTCAGGGCGCTGACGGTGCGTACTCGCAGGCTGCCATGATGCAGTATTTTGGGGATCAGATAGCAAGTATTCATGTGGATACCTTTAGAGATGCCATGAGTGCCATCGACGAGGGCAGTGCGGATTTTGCAGTGCTTCCCATAGAGAATTCCACGGCTGGTATTGTCAGTGAAATTTATGACCTTCTTGTAGAGTTTGAAAACTACATAGTGGGTGAGCAGATTATCAAAATTGAACATTGTCTGCTGGGCGTCCCCGGAGCTGATATTTCAGACATTAAGACGGTATATTCCCACCCGCAGTCCCTGATGCAGAGCGCAAAATATCTTTCGGACCACGACTGGAGACAAATCAGCATGCAGAACAATGCTTTTGCGGCAAAGAAGGTGGCAGAGGAGAAGGATATTACCCAGGCAGCCATTGCCAGTGAACATGCGGCGAAGATTTACGGGCTTGAGGTGTTGAAAAAGGGAGTGAATCAGTCCGGAAGCAATTCCACCCGCTTTATTATCGTGACCAACCAGAAGATATTTAAAAAGGATGCAGGCAAAATCAGTATTTGCTTCGAACTGCCTCACGAGAGCGGTTCCCTTTACCATATGCTGTCCCATTTCATTTACAATAACTTGAGTCTGACCAAAATCGAAAGCCGTCCCATTGAGGACCGCAATTGGGAGTATCGATTCTTCATAGATTTTGAAGGCAACTTGTCCGACAGTGCGGTGAAAAATGCACTGAGAGGACTGCGAGAGGAAGCCAGAAACATGAAGATTCTGGGCAATTACTAGATTTGACGGGAGATAAGACGTGAGAGAACAGGAATTAATTGTATACAGAAACTTTGAAGACGGAGAGCTCTTGCATGACATGGCATGGCTCATGGCACACTATAATGATGAATACTATAACAGGGAGGATATGTCCACGCTGTTTTATGACTGTATTCACCGATTGATTGAGCTTGCCGGGCATTATGGCTTCCACGGTAATCTGTGGCACTGCTATCTGGCAAATCTTTTGGTAAACAACGAAAACAGCTACAGCTGCGGCTGTGAAATACGCGGTGAGATAGAGGGCAGTATCAACGAGGCAGTCCTTCACGACATCGTGATTTTCAAGGAGTTTTATGACTATGACTTCGCGGATATCATGCAGGTGCTTGGCGTACCGGAATTTTCCATGATTACCGATTACCAGAGCTCCAGCAGGGAAAGCAAGGTGTACAATGCCCGTATTTGTGCAAGAATTTGTGAGCTTGCGGAGAAATTCTGCGCAGACCATACTCCGGAGGAGATGAAGGCAACCCTGACACAGTTTTACAAGGAGTATGGAGTGGGTAAATTCGGACTGCACAAATCCTTCCGTGTAACCCATGATGAGGGCGGGGTCCATATTGTACCCATTTTAAACATTGCTCATGTGAAACTGGATGATTTGGTGGGCTATGAGATTCCCAAAAAGAAGCTGACAGACAATACAGACGCTTTTGTGGCAGGCAAAAAGGCCAATAACTGTCTTTTGTTCGGTGATGCCGGAACAGGCAAGTCCTCCTGCATCAAGGCAATTGCCAACGAATACTATGGAAAGGGTCTGCGCATCATTGAGATTTACAAGCATCAGTTTACAGACTTAAATGAAGTCATCAGCCAGATTAAGAACCGCAATTACAAGTTTATCATTTACATGGATGACTTAAGCTTTGAAGAATTTGAAATCGAATACAAATATCTGAAGGCAGTGATTGAGGGCGGTCTGGAGAAGAAGCCGGAGAATATCTTGATTTATGCGACCTCCAACCGTCGTCATTTGATCCGTGAAAACTACAGTGACAAGGAAGAAATCAGACAGGATATGCACACGGGGGATACCGTGCAGGAGAAGTTGTCTTTGGTATATCGCTTTGGTGTCACCATTTATTTTGGAGCGCCCAACAAAAAGCAGTTCCAGGAAATTGTCACCACCCTCGCAGAGCGTAACGGTGTCACCATGCCCACGGAACAGCTTTTATTAGAGGCAAACAAATGGGAGCTTAGCCACGGTGGACTTACCGGCAGAAGCGCCCAGCAGTTTATAGATTATATCAGTGCATTGGAGGAAGTATGAGCGTAAAAACCTTTGCGGCCATTGATGTGGGAAGCTTTGAAACTGCTCTGAAAATTTATGAGCTTTCCGGCAAGAACAAAATGAAAGAAATCGATTGTATTATCAGACGTCTGGATTTGGGCAGTGATACCTATGCGAAAGGGAAAATAAACAGGGACAAAATGGATGAGCTGTGCAGGACGTTAAAACAGTTTGCGGACATCATGCACTCCTACAAGGTGGAGGCATACAGAGCTTGCGGTACCAGTGCGATTAGGGAGACGGAAAATGTGACCATTGTGCTGGACCAGATTACCCAAAGAACCGGGATTAAGCTGGATATCATCAGCAATTCCGAGCAGCGTTTCTTAGATTATAAATCCGTGGCAAGTAAGGGAGAGAGCTTCCGCAGGATTATTGAGGAAAAGACTGCCGTTGTGGATATCGGAGGCGGCAGTATGCAGCTGTCATTGTTTGACAATGATACATTGGTTTCCACTCAGAATCTGCGTCTTGGCGTACTGCGTATTCAGGAGCTTTTGCAGCATATGAATGCCAAGAGTACCAAGGCAGAGCAGCTTATTGATGAGCTTGCCACGGCACAGCTTGCCACCTACAAGAAGCTGCATTTAAAGGACAGAGAGATTCACAATATCATTATTGTAGATGACTACATTTCCCCCTGGGCGGTGAAGAGAACCGGCAGGGCAGGACAGAAGGAGACCATTTCACCTGAGGAATTTGATGATTTACTGAAGCTTTTGCGCACCAAGAGCACCACGGAAATTGCCGTTACATTAGACATTCCTGAGGAGAAGGTGCCGCTTGTATTAATCAGTGCGGTGCTCACCAAGAGAATTTGGGAATTCATGGGGGCAAAGCAGGTATGGGCACCGGGTGTTACCCTTTGTGACGGTATTGCCTACGAATACGGTGAGAAGATGAAGATGTTCCAGGGTGAACATGATTTTGAGAAGGACATTATTGCCTGTGCCCTGAATATGAGTAAGCGATATATGGGCAGCCGCAAGCGCTCAGAGACACTGGAAAAGATTACGGCTACCATATTTGACAGCATGAAAAAGATTCATGGTCTCGGCAAGCGGGAGCGGCTGTATCTGCGTATTGCCGCCATATTGCAAGACTGCGGTAAATTCATCAGTCTGGTAAATATCGGTGAGACCTCCTATAATATCATAATGTCGACCGAAATTATCGGATTGTCTCATGCGGAGCGGGAGCTGGTAGCCAATATTGTGCGGTTTAATCACAGTAATTTTTCCTATCAGGGAAGCAGACAGGATTACCTTACGGTTGCAAAGCTTACCGCAATCTTAAGACTGGCAAACAGTCTGGACAGAAGCCATAAACAGAAGTTTACGGAGCTAAAGACAACCCTGCAGGAGCAGGAGCTTGTTCTTTCGGTGGATACCTCAGAGGATATTTCCTTAGAACAGGGATTTTTTGCTCCAAGTGCAGAGTTTTTTGCAGAGGTGTTCAGTGTGCAGCCGGTATTAAAGCAAAAGAAGGGTTTTTAAGGAGGAGAGCATGGCAGAAAAAGAGTTTCGCAATCCCAAATACTATACCAACAGAGAATTGAGCTGGCTTTTGTTTAACCACAGAATTTTAGGGGAAGCCAGAGATAAAAGCATTCCTCTGTTTGAAAGACTGAAGTTTTTGAGTATCACAGCGTCCAACCTGGATGAGTTTTTTATGGTGCGCGTGGCATCCCTTAAAGACATGGTGAATGCAGGCTATGAAAAGCCCGACATCGCAGGCATGACTCCTACCGAGCAGCTTAAGGCTCTGCATGAGGCTATTCATAAATTTGTGGAGCTGCAGTATTCCACCTACAACCGTTCCCTGCTCCCACAGTTAGAGCAAAACGGTCTGCATATTATTAAGCATCATGAGCTTCTTACGGAGGAAGAGGGGGCATATCTGGACAAATATTTTGCAGACAATGTATATCCG
>SVFG01000142.1 GCA_015056975.1 Lachnospiraceae bacterium
AGCCGTTGTTGTTAGCGCTAAAATCGAAGATGATGAAAGAGCAGCAGTTGTTGACAAGTGCAAAGCTCTGGTTGAGAGATTCGGCGGTACCATCACAGAGGTAGATGAATGGGGTAAGAAGAGACTTGCTTACGAAGTTCAGAAGATGAAAGAAGCTTTCTACTACTTCATCAGATTCGATGCTGAGAGCACCGCTCCCGCTGAAATCGAGAGCCGTGTCCGCATTATGGACAATGTTGTCAGATACTTATGCGTTAGACAGGACGAGGCATAAATAGAAAGCGAGACAAGAAGATGAATAAAGTAATTCTTATGGGACGTTTAACAAGGGATCCGGAGGTTAGATATGCACAGGGAGACAATCCCTTAGCAATCGCAAGATATACTCTTGCAGTGGACCGCAGACAGTCCAGAAACAGCAATGATGATCAGAGTGCTGATTTTATCAATTGCGTGGCTTTTGGACGTACTGCAGAGTTTGCTGAGAGATATCTGCGCAAAGGAACTAAGATTGCGGTAACAGGACGTATTCAGACCGGCAGCTATACCAACAAGGATGGCGTGAGAGTATACACCACAGATGTTGTAGTGGAAGAGCATGAATTTGCTGAGAGCAGAAATGCTTCCGGAGGCAATGACGGCGGCTACAATGGTTGCTACAGTGCCCCCGCTCCTTCCGGTGCAGGTGATGGTTTTATGAATATCCCTGACGGAATTGACGAAGAATTACCGTTTAACTGATTTTGACAAACCAATTTTAGATAGGAGGCATTGAAATGGCTTTTAATAAGACAGAGAAGTCCGATTCTCCAATGAGAAAAAAGGGCGGAATCCGCAGAAGAAAGAAAGTATGCGTATTCTGTGGTAAAGATAACGTAATCGATTACAAAGATACCAATAAGTTAAAGAGATATGTGTCTGAGAGAGGAAAGATTCTTCCTCGCAGAATCACAGGCAACTGTGCAAAGCATCAGAGAGCATTGACTGTAGCTATCAAGAGAGCACGTCACATTGCACTCATGCCTTACGTTCAGGACTAAGAAGAAGACCAATCACTCTGCGGAGTGGTTGGTTTTTTTGCGTGCACAGCATGCAAAAGTACGTAAAGTGAGGGAAGAGAATGTATCGGGTTGGAATTTGTGACGATGGTGAGCAGATATGCGCACATATGGAGAAAATAGTGCAAAGCTATGCACAGGATAGAATGAAGCAGATGGAGACAATGCTGTTTTATTCGGGAGAGACACTTTGCGATTATTTAAAGCAGGGAAACAGGCTGGACATACTGTTTTTGGATATAGAACTGTTCGAAATGTCCGGAATACAGGTGGGTGATTTTATCCGTAATCAGTTGCAGGACAGAAGTACCCAGATTATTTACATATCAGGCAAGTCGGGATATGCTATGGAATTATTTAAAATGCAACCACTGGATTTTTTGGTAAAACCCATTGCGGATGAAAAGGTATATGAAGTTCTTGACCGGGCAGATAGGGAATTACAGCGGGCGAATACAATGTTTGAATATAGATTGGGAAAGGATTTTTTCAGGATACCCTACGGACAGATAAGGATGTTTATCAGCTATGGAAGAAAAGTGGAAATTGCTACAGACAAGGGTAAATTCGAGTATTATGGCAAGCTGAAGGACCTGAAAGAAAAGCTGCCCTGTGATTTTTTGATGATTCATCAGTCGTATATTGTTAATATTAACTTTGTGAGAAGGTTTACTTACGAGGAGGCGGAGCTTATGGATGATACCATTTTGACCATCAGCAGGCCCTATCGAAAGCCGGTGAGGCAGGAGCTTTTACGGAGGTACATGGAAGAATGATGAATACAGTGGTTTGCGCACTGACGAATTTGTTTCAAATCATTTTGCTATATCAGTGCATACAGTTATTTTTTGAAGAGACATATGTGAAGCCATGGAAGCAGTGGTTGATTTTTGGTGCTTTTTATGTGAGTAATACCTGCCTGTATTTATTGTACAGCCGGCCTTGGCTAAACCTGTTTATTAATCTGGCAGGTCTTGCAGGATATACACTGCTGTATACCAAATCAGTCAAGAAGATATTGTTTGTTACGGGAATTGTATATGCACTGGCGGTTTGCAGTGAAACAATAACAGTATTGCCTTTTGTAGAGTATCAGGCAGGTGAGGTTTTCAATCAGGTGTATACTATATTGACAACTTTTTGGATATTTATCTGTCGTTTACTTCTGGAAAAGCTGTTGAATTTTCATAAGAAGAATACACAGGTGCAAAGTCTGTCGTTAATATTGGTTCCGTTTTGCAGTATTCTGCTGATAATTTTGACACTATTAGGCAATTTGAATCCGGACAGTATTGTAGTGGTATTGACTGTGGGGCTTCTAGTGATAAATTTTCTGATACTGTATCTGTATAATATGCTGTTAAAGGCATTTTCCAGAAAGTACGAGAATGAAATATTGGAGCAGAGAATGCAGGAGTATCGGAATCAGTTGAGCATTATTGCGGAATCGGATGAACGGGTGGCATCACTGCGGCATGATTTGAAGCATCATCTGTGTGAACTGAGTGTTATGGCAGAGAAAAATCGGTCATCAGACGTGAAGGAATACTTGCATGGTATGATGGATTTCCTGCAAAATCCGGAGGAAATAATGGCGACAGGTAACAGGGAGGTGGACAGCCTACTAAATTTCTGGCTGGGTAAGGCGAAGCGAAGCCTTCGGCAGGTGAAGGCAGAGGTAAAGATACCTGAGAAATTGAGTGATACCTTTGATGTCAATACAGTATTGGGTAATTTGTTAGAAAATGCAATAGAGGCAGCGATACAGACCGAAGAGCAAAGTCTGGAGATATCTGTGAGATATGACAGGGGCTTTTTGCAAATCAATATGAAAAACAGCTGTTCCGATAATTTGCAGAAGCTGGATAATGGCTATGCAACTACCAAAAAAGACAAAAGAAATCACGGTTTAGGATTAAAAAATGTAAAGCGGATTGTGGATAAGTACCATGGCGAGCTGGAAATGTGTGAACAGGATGGTTATTTTTTTACGAATGTAGTGTTATATTTATAGGTATTTAGGGCGTTGGCAGTAAGTCAACGCCTTTTTTGGCTAATTTTGACATGAATATATACCAATTATGACAAGTTGCGGCACAGAATTTGGTATTTGTTATAATGCAAGGCAGGAAGGAGGGATGGCAATTATGGAGAAGCTCTGCCATGAATTCAACATAGTACATAGTATAGCTCATCCTTAACTACTGACATATTGATAGGGGGGTAGTGTTTATGGTAAACTGAAATTGTCATAAACATACCCCTTTTTGTATGGAAAGGAAGCTGCCATGAAGAGATTTTACATATTATTTTCTATCTGCCTGCTCTTTTGGCTTGCCGGCTGCAGCGGTCTGAAGACCACTGAGGAACCGGAACAGACACAGACCGTAGCCCTTGGTACGGACTGGCAGAAGACTGGCTTTCAGTTAAAGAGCACCATTGATGCGGAATATATGGAGGCACTGAACAACCTGCCCATGCATGAGGATGAATGGCAGGAAATTACAAAGGACGATTCGGATACCGTCTCAGTCTGTCTGGGAGATACCCTGTACCTGTGGCACAACCCGGAAAAAGAAGGAGAGCCCTGTATCCTGCAGACCTACTGCGCATCAGAGGGAAAGGGGGAGGAAGTGGAAATCTCCCTTCCGGAGGGGTGCGGAACCGGATGGGCAGTGGCAATGGATATATGGGGAAATGAGCTTTCCATACTCTACAGAGAGGGGGAAAGCCTGTGGGTGTTTTTGCTGGACCGGACGGGTAAGGTGACAGAGGCGGCCACTCTGGAAACGGTGGCAGGACAGGAAGAAATGCCTGCAAACGTCTATGATTTTTACAGGGATGCACAGGGGTACTGTTACCTGTTTGCGGGAGAGTGGGAGAAGGCACATATGCTGTTTATCTATGACAGGGAGGGAAAGTGCGTGCTTTCCGAGGAGTGCACCGATGAGGGGACACAGCTGGAATGCGGCGGTTTCCATACCCCGGACGGCAGTGTGGTGTTCCTGATACCGGAGCCGTTACCGGCACCCCCGGTGCTTTTGTGGTATGACATGAGCAGGGAGCAGCCGGTTGAAGTGGCAAAGCTGGATAAGTCAGACAGGTTTCTTATGACCATGAGGGAGGACGGGAAGGTATATATGATGACCACCTCCAGACTGGAGCTGTGGGATGTGGTGACGGGAAAGAAGGAGCCTCTTTTTAACCTCTTAAGAAGTGCCATCCGTCCCGGTGCTGTGAAAGAAATCGGTGTTACCGCAGAGGGGGAAGTTTATCTGTATCTGTATGCAGAGGATACCTGGCAGGTATACAGACTGTCGGATGAAGTACAGGAAACGGATGAAAACACCATAAGATT
>SVFG01000022.1 GCA_015056975.1 Lachnospiraceae bacterium
GGAAGCGTAGTTACCTATGTGCGTTTTGGTGAAAAGGTGTATTCCCCCATTATTGACAAGGGCGAGGCTGATTTTATTGTTTCCTTTGAAAAGCTGGAGGCAGCCCGTTACTTGGAGTATCTGAAGAAGGATGGCCGAATCGTGGTAAATACCCAGGAAATCGACCCCATGCCCGTTATTACAGGTGCGGCACAGTATCCTGAAAACCTGATTGAGAAGCTGAAGGCAGCAGGCGCTCAGGTAGATGCCATGGATTGTCTTTCCCTTGCAGAGGAGGCAGGCTCCTCCAAGGCGGTAAATATCGTACTTATGGGCAGATTGTCCAAATATTTCGATTTGCCTGTAGAAAAATGGCAGAAGGCAATTGACGAATGCGTTCCCCCTAAATTTGCCGAGCTAAACCACAAGGCATTTTTACTCGGACGCGAGAGTGAGTAAGCAGATATATAGAATGAATTGTGAAGAGGATGTCTCGGACATCCTCTTTTTCTGTATGGGGAGTTGTGAAGGCAGAGGAGCGGAAGGGTAGGGTTTTGTCCGTGATAGAGACGGTGAGGATAGGATACCATGACCCAAGCAGTGCAATGTGAGCACATCGGCCCTTGGCGAGGTCAAGGCGTGCGCGCCTTCGAGCCTAGTGCCGCTACGTTGCGAACTTTAGCGAGAGCGTGCCTGCGGTGGTTATGGTATCCTATCAGGCACCGTCTTTACTATTATGTGATTTTCCTATCTTTTCGCTCTACTGCCGTACAATATTACAATCCATCAATTTTACTTTCCTATAAATCATTTTAAAGTGCTTCATTTTGCGGTACAATTATCATGGTATAAACTTAGTATTATTGGGAGAAAGGAAACTTTGTTATGAATGCAGATATCAAATGGCTGGATGACCCGGAAGTTTTTCGGGTAAATCAGATGCCGGCTCACAGCGACCATGCTTTTTATCTGAATGAAGATGGTGTTTTGACAGGGGTGAATCCTCTGGTGCAGTCACTGGACGGCGAGTGGGATTTTTGTTACTCGGTAAATTCTATGGAGCGTCCCGCAGAATTTTATAGGGAGGACTTTGATAAGAGTACCTTTGACAAGATTCAGGTGCCCGGACATATTGAGCTTGCAGGCTACGACAAAATACATTATATCAATGTAATGTACCCTTGGGAGGGACACATTTTCAGAAGACCTGCGCATAGTCTGGAGGGCAAAGTGCCGGTAGGAGACAGCTTTAGCGGAGCTTCTTACAATCCGGTAGGTTCTTATGTAAAATGCTTTGATTTGGAGCCCGGTTTGTGCGGAAAACGTGTCAGCATCTTTTTTGAAGGTGTGGAGCAGGCAATGTATGTATGGCTGAACGGACAGTTCGTGGGTTATGCGGAGGACAGTTTTACCCCTTCTGAGTTCGATTTGACTCCTTATATCAGGGAAAAGGGCAATGTGCTTGCGGTAGAAGTACACAAGAGATGCTGTGCAGCCTTTTTGGAGGACCAGGATTTCTTCCGCTTCTTTGGTATTTTCAGAAGTGTAAGTCTGCGCGCGAAGCCCGTTTTGCATGTGGATGATATGTGGGCAAAGCCGCTGCTTCTTACAGATAACGTAAGCGGAAGCTTATCACTGCAGTGCAAGGTATCTGCGGCGGAAGGTGTGTCCATGGAAGGCTGTAAGGCGAAAATATCTCTTCTTGATGCAAACCATGAAAGCTGCTTTGAGAAAGAGCTTCCCTTGAGTGCGGAGCTTTCCTTTGCACCGGAGGATATTGGTACGGTTATTCCCTGGGACAACCATAATCCCTATTTATATACGCTTGTCATCAGAATTTTTGATGCGGCAGGAGAGCTTACAGAGCTGGTTCCCTACAGAATCGGTTTCCGCAGAATTGAAATCAAAGACGGTGTGATTCTCTTTAACGGAAAGCGCATTATTTTTAACGGTGTGAACCGTCATGAGTGGAATGCGGAGCGCGGAAGATGTGTAACCATGGAGGATATGGAGTTTGATATGAAGGTATTTAAAGAGAATCATATCAATTCCGTGAGAACCTGTCATTATCCCGACCAGATTGCATGGTACTATCTGTGTGATATAAACGGTATCTATATGATTGCCGAGACTAATCTGGAGACCCATGGTTCCTGGGCAAAATTTGCTGCATGGGATTTGTCCTGGAATATGCCCGGCGATATGCCTCAGTGGAGAGAATGCGTAGTAGACCGCGCAAGAAACAATTTTGAGACCTTTAAGAACCATACTTCTATCGTATTCTGGTCCCTTGGAAATGAATCCTACGCAGGGGAGAATCTGGCTGCCATGAACGCATATTTCAAAGAGGCGGATGACACCAGACTGGTGCACTATGAAGGTGTTGTGCACAATCGTTCATTAGAGGACAGAATCTCTGATGTGGAGAGCAAAATGTATGAGAAGCCATGGGATATTGTAAGGTATCTGGAGAATAATCCCAAGAAGCCTTTCATTCTGTGTGAATATATGCATGATATGGGTAATTCCATGGGCGGCTTGAAAGCATATATGGATTTATTGGATAAATACCCGGGCTATCACGGAGGATTTATCTGGGATTATATTGATCAGGCAATTATGGTAACGGATGAAGTGACGGGTGAGAAAGTGCTCCGTTACGGCGGAGATTTTGATGACAGACCGGCAGATTATGAGTTCTCGGCAGATGGTATTATGTTTGCGGACAGAACACCCAAGCCGGCAATGCAGGAGGTGAAATATTATTATGGCAAATATGAATAACACAAAACTGCATGTGGTGTATGGTGATGCCACGCTGGGGCTGCACGGAGAAGGATTTGACTATATTTTTTCCTACGGCGGAGGTCCGGAGTCCATTGTAATTGACGGTAAGGAGTGGCTGTATCGAATCTTAAAGCCCACCTTCTGGAGAGCGACCACGGACAATGACAGAGGTAACCGTTTACATATGCGTTCCGGAATGTGGCTTTCTGCAGATATGTTTTTACCCTGCAGAGGAGTAAAGGTATGTATTGACGGCAACGAGGAACTTCCCAAGGCACCGATGAACAATCAGTTTGTGGGAAATGAGACGGCAGAAAATGTAAGCATTACATTTACCTACATTACGATTACGGTACCGGAGACAAAGGTGGAGGTTACCTATGATATCACACCTGATGGTAAGATGGTAGTGACAGCTCATTATTTCGGCAATGATAAGCTGCCGGAGCTTCCGGTGTTTGGTATGCGCTTTGTTATGCCTACCAAGGCGGACGGTTTTACCTATAAGGGATTGTCAGGTGAGACCTACCCTGACAGAATGGCGGGAGGTATTCCCGGAATTTACGAGGTGGAGGGACTTCCTGTCACCAAGTATGTTGTGCCTCAGGACTGTGGCGTACATATGGATACCGAATGGGTGAAAATTTACCGCAGCAGAGTGCAGAGCAATGTGGGCAGAGATATTAAGGTATACGGTACCAAAGAGGATAAGCCTCTTGACAGATTTGGTATTCAGATTTCAGCACATAATGAGAAATTTGCTTTTTCCTGTCTTCCTTATACTGCGGAGGAGCTGGAAAATGCTACCCATCAGGAGGCACTTCCCCCTGCAAGAAGAACGGTTCTTTGTGTGCTTGGCAGAGTGAGAGGCGTAGGCGGTTTCGACAGCTGGGGTGCAGATGTGGAGGATGCTTACCGCATAAGTGCTGCGGAGGATATTACATTTTCTTTCGAGATTTTCCCGGTAAAGAACAGCTAAAGGGAAATGGAAGAAATTAGGAAGAAAGGGTAGGAAAATAAAGTGAAATATGGTAAACTTTTGTTAGCGCTGGTCGTTGCGGCGGTCATGTTTTGCGGCTGCGGACAAAAAGACGCACCGGTTTCTGAAAGCAAAGATGCAGAGACCGGACAAATAGAATCCACGGATAATTCCGTGGAACAGACCGAATCCGATGCGGAGACGGAAGAAACGGAGGAAACTATGAGTAAAGCAGAATTGGCAGCATCCTATTTTGAAGGATTAAAAGCAAATTTGGGTTATAAGGGCATCAATGAGACGAATCCTTTGATGACACAGCGTTTCGGCGCAGACCCTTATGCAATGGAGTATGATGGCAGAGTGTATTTTTACATGACCGCGGACAGCTTTGAGTATGACGCAGCAGGTAATGTAAAGGAGAATTCTTACAGTACCATTAATACAATCAATGTAATTTCCACAGATGATATGGTAAACTTTACGGACCATGGTGCAGTATATGCTGCAGGTCCTAACGGCGCAGCAAAATGGGCGCGTAATTCCTGGGCACCCGCGGCAGCATGGAAGATGATGAACGGTAAGCCCAAATTCTTCCTGTATTTTGCAGATGCAGGCGGAGGAATCGGTGTACTTACTTCAGACAGCCCTACAGGTCCCTTTGTTGATCCTCTCGGAAAAGGTCTGATTACCAGAGATATGCCCAATTGCGGAAATGTATTGTGGCTGTTTGACCCTGCTGTTTTGGTGGATGATGACGGTAAGGCATATATCTACTTTGGTGGTGGTGTTCCTCAGGATAAGATTTCAGCTCCCGGTACCGGACGTGTGGCACAGCTTAGTGAAAGCATGATTGGTATCGAAGGAGAGCCGGTTGCGCTGGATGTACCTTATCTGTTTGAGGATTCCGGTATCCACAAGTATGGTAACAAGTATTATTATACATACTGCTCCAACTGGCAGGTGGATGCAGAAGGTACTGCTAAATACGGCTTTACCAATGCAGAGATTATCAGCATGGAAAGCGACAGCCCCATGGGTCCCTTTGTATTCAAGGAGAAGATTTTAGAGAATCCCGGAAAATACTGCGGACTGTACGGAAACAACCATCACTGCGTATTCTCCTTTAAGGATGAGTGGTATATTGCATATCATACCAGAATGCTTGAGAAGAAGATGGGTATTGAGCATGGCTATCGTGCTACCAGTGTTGATAAATTTGAGATGGGTGAGGATGGTACCATCGGTATCATCAAGCAGACCACAGACGGTAGAGAACAGCTTAAGTATGTTGATGCATATGCCAAGAATCAGGCAGTAACCATGGCGGTTATGAGCGGTCTTGAAACAAAGCCTCTTACAGAAAAGGGCTCTGACATGATTCTTACAGGCATTGACAGTGGTGATTTTATGAAGGTTCAGGGTGTTGATTTTGGTGACACCACACCTGCAAAGCTGAATGCAATGATCAGAACCACGGCAGAGAAGGGCGAAAAGTGCGCAATTCAGGTGCGCATCGACAAAATGTACGGTGATGTTATCGGCTATGTTTATGTAGAAGATTCAGCAGACTTTGCAAATTGCCAGACTGTACTTGAGAAGGAAGTGACAGGCGTGCATGATTTGTTCTTCATTTTCAGCGGAAACGGATATGAGATGGAGTCATGGTCATTTGAGAAATAAAAGATTACAAATTTAGTTGAAGGGCCTGCAGACGATTGAATAGCTGCAGGTCTTTCTTTGCTGTTAAAAAAGTTGCATATTGCAAAGAAAATGTTAATAGATGTGTATTTTTTGCATTAAAATAATGCTATATTATATCTAAATAGTGAAGTTTTTGAGCGCTATTGTTTATGTTGGAGGGATGTTATGCAGACAGTACCGAGTAAGTATTTGATTGTATTGGATAATGACATTATGTGTGAATGTAAAGATATCAGTATGGGGTATGACGCAAGGAATGTACTGCATAATCACGATGGATATGAACTGCTTCTTCTGATAAACGGCAGTCTGGACGTTTATTCCGAAGGAGACGGTAAGTCACTGGGGCGGGGAGATTTGGTTTGTGTTAAGGCTAACTGTTTTCACCATGTCAGATTAAACAGTCCGGGTGTGTATGACAGGGTTGTAATCAATTTCCGTGAAAATGTGTTGGAGAGGCTTTGTACGGAGAAAACTGATTTGGGAAAATGCTTCATTTCAAAGGGAGTGGGGAAACTAAATTACCTGCATTTGGATGAAGAACAGGTCCAGCGGTTTCTACAATATGCAAGAGAATTGCAGGCAGCACTTAAGGAAGGCGGCTTTGGCGCAGATGTATTGTCCTATGCATTGCTCACACAGCTTCTGGTTATGACAAATAAGTGTATTTGTGAAAATGTTTTGACAGAGCACAAGGGCATTATGCCCAAGCTGGTGTCAGAAACATTTGCGTATATCGACAAGCATTTGACAGAGGAGTTGTCACTGTCGGTATTGGAAAAGCAATTGCAGTATAATGGAATATATATCAGCAGATGCTTTAAAAGGGTGATGGGAATTACATTGCAACAATACATTATCGCAAAGAGATGCTCGCTTGCGCAGCAATATCTGGCACAGGGATACAGCCCGTGTGATGCCTGTTTTATGACCGGCTTTAATAATTATTCCAGCTTTTCAAGAACCTTTTTGCAACAGATAGGTGTGTCGCCCAAGAAATATCAGTTGATGCAAATGAAGACGAAGATTTGAAGGATGCCATGTGACAAGATTAAGCATAAACCTTTGCCACATGGTTATTTATTTGCCAAAAGCAACTAAAAAGAAGTTTAATTGTGCAAAAAAACTGGTTGTTCTTTTTGTATTTGCTGGCAGGGAGTGTGTGATATTCTGATTAAAGAAGAGGGGGATGGCAAAGCAAAGTAATGATACGAATCTTCCGCAGGGAAATGTGAAGGTATTGGTATCCGGAACCGATAGCTGACAAAACGCGGAGGTTGTATAATAAGGAGGATGAAAATGAAAAATAAAATTTTAAAACGAATTTTGACGGCTATATTGGCAACAGTGATGTCTTTTAGCATTGCCGGTTGCGGTAATACTGCTGGTTCTGAAGTGACCGGTAGCAATGAAACGGAGACAACGGACAGTACAGAGGCGGCGTCTGATGAAAGCTCCGAACAGAAGTCTACAGAAGAGGACCTTGGAGCATATTCTATCAGAACAGATGCAAATGGGAACAAGATTGACCTTGGCGGTATTGAAATTATCGTACGTGATTTCAATGCAGGAGACGGTACAAGACCGGAAGCTACAGATGCTTATACAGAGGCAAGATATGAATATATAGATTGGGCACAGGAGACCTACAATTTTACAATCAAAGAAATGGCAATGGGAGATTGGGGAAGCTGTGTTCAGGATCTGGTTGATTATGTTGCGATTGGAGGAGATGATAATTATTATATCTTCCATATGCGTACAGCAGATGAAGTGTTTGCGGCAATTAACAGTGATCTTGTATATGACGCTGCAACTCTTAGCTGTGTTGATTTCACAGAAGATAAATGGGTTGATGCAGTCAGTGAATTGTATGGTAAGGGTGATTCCATATATGGCTTCCGTTCCTATAATATCAGTAATGCGCTTGGCGGAAGAGGAATGTATTTCAACAAGAGAATTCTTCAGGAGGCAGGTATTAATCCACAGGATATCTATGAATGGCAGGAATCCGGTGAGTGGACATGGAAAAAGTTTGAAGAGGTATGTTCAGCAGTAGAAGCGGATACCGACAATGACGGTGTTATAGACCGTTATGCGATGGCGGGTCCCAAGAGTATTTGGTTTACCATGGCGGTGTACTCAAATGCAGGTAATTTTATAGGAAAAGACAATTTGGGTAAATTTTTCAATGACCTTGAGAGTGGTGTAACCATGGAGGCTTTGAATTGGGCAAACGGTATCTGGAATACATATGATGCGCATAAAGCTTATCCGGAGGATGCAGCATGGAATTATTGGGAAACCGTATTTATGAATGGTGAGGCAGCATTTGCGGCAGCAGAACTTTGGAGAGCAGGAAGCATTGGTTCAACCTTGCTTGATGATTTTGGATTTGTATGTTATCCCAAGGGACCAAACGCAACAGAATATGCTAATGTCTGTTCGGATGCAGCGTATTACATACCTTCGTGCTATGATGCCGAAAAGGCGTGGAAAATTATGTTCGCATATGATTTGTATACTGAGCCGGTTCCGGGCTTTGAAGATTATGCACCGTGGAGATCCGGATTTTATCAGCAGTTTAAGGATACGGAGTCTGTAGATTATACGGTCGTAAGACTGATGGAGTGTGCACGTCCTGCCTATGATACATCTGTTCCGGGGGCAAGTCCCGATGATGTAATCAACGGTATTACAGAGGACAACACACCTGCACAACAGGCAGAGAGCTTAAGACCTACATGGGCAGCATTGATAGATGCGGTAAATCAGTAACATTTTGAAATACACAATGCAAAAGAGAAGTGGTATTTTCCGGGTACCGCTTTTCTTTGCATATGTTTAGGGACTTCTTGACAGCAGACAGGTAAAAAGAGTATGCTTGATCATATAGAGAAATAAGGATAAAGCAATAAAGCAGAGGGACATCTGCTTTATGCATGGGACAGTTATGGAGTGTATCAGACTTGGTATTATCGGCATCGGCAATATGGGAAGCGCCCATGCCATGCAGATATTTCAAAATAAGATAGAAGGCATGATACTTGCAACGGTGTGTGATACCGATACAGAGCGGCTGGCTTGGGCGGCACAAAGCTTTGGAGATACAGTATGCCGATATCAGGATTATCGGGAATTGTTAGAAGAAAAATGCGTGGACGCGGTACTGATTGCAACGCCTCACAGGCTTCATCCACAGATTGCAACGGAAGCATTTGAAGTGGGACTCCATGTGCTTACGGAGAAGCCGTCCGGTATTGATGTGACAAGTGTCAGAAAGATGAACGAGGCTGCAGCAAAAAGCGGCAGGGTGTTTGGAATTATGTTTAATCAACGTACCAATCCGCTGTTTCAGGATTTGCGGGAGCTGCTGTTGGAGAAGAGGTTGGGAGAAATCAAGCGTTTTGTCTGGATTGTGAATAACTGGTACAGAACACAGCATTACTATGATTCCGGAGAATGGCGTGCCACCTGGAATGGTGAAGGAGGAGGCGTGCTGTTAAATCAGTGCCCGCACAATTTGGATATCTGGCAGTGGATGATGGGGATGCCAAAGAGGCTGCGCGCATTTTGCAGAGTGGGACAATACCATGATATCTCCGTGGAGGATGACGTGACGATTTATGCGGAATATGAAAACGGTGCAAATGCCTGCTTTATTACTTCAACAGGAGAATATCCCGGAACCAACCGCATGGAGATAAGCGGAACGAAGGGGAAGGCAGTGCTGGAGGATGGAGTGTTGAAGCTATATCTTCTGGAGAAGGATGAAAGGGACATCTGTAGAATGTCAAAGGAGGGTATGCCGGCGGAACATGTGGAAAAGCTTGAAATAATACCTGAGAGGCAGGATACAGGGCATTTGGGCATCTTACAGAATTTTGCCAATGCCATTTTATATGGGGAGGCACTTTTGGCACCCGGAGTGGAAGGGATATGCGAGCTTACCATCTCAAATGCCGCCTATCTGTCGGATTGGCGGGAGGATTGGGTGGAAATACCTTTTGAGGAAGAAGTGTTTTTAGAAGAACTTTCGATAAAACAGAAGGAGGAGTGCACAAGAGAGGGCATATATACGGGCATAACGCCCAGGAAGGACAGTGAGGCTTCAGACGGCACTTATTCTGAGAGGTGGAAGGTGCGCTGGTAACAGCACTTGATAAATTATATGATTTTACTGATGTATTCTACTGTATTGGCAAATTCATTTTGTTTTTGTCCCGAATATGGTATAATAAATCGAAGCAAGCGCAAAGCCGGCGGATTTGTTTTCGCCGGTTTTTGTTTAGTACAGAGAGAAAGGTTGGTTTTTTTATGAGTAAATTGTGGTATAGACAGCCGGCTCGTATCTGGGAGGAAGCAATGCCTATCGGAAACGGACGCATGGGAGCCATGATATTTGGCGGAGTACATAGCGAGCAGTTACAGGTGAATGAGGAGAGTATCTGGTATGGCGGTAAGGTTGACCGTCTGAATCCGGATGCGTTAAGGTATTTACCGGAAATCAGGGATTTATTAAAGAACGGTCAGATTGGAAAGGCACAGGGACTGATGAACAATGCTTTGGCAGCTAACCCCAACAGTGTACATCCTTATCAGACACTGGGAGACGTTCTGTTCTGGTTCGGACAGTCCGGCAAGCTTACCTCTTATGAAAGAAGCCTTGATTTGGATACGGCCGTGAGCAGAGTGGAATATACACTTACCCGGGAAGATGAAGGAGTGGATACGGCATTTTCCAGAGAGTACTTTTTCTCCAAGCCCGCAGACTGTATGGTAATGCGATTTGCGGCGACCGGTGAGCAGGGAATATCATTTAATGCGCGTCTTGAGAGAGGAAGATTTTACGACGGCGCAGGTAAGTATGAGGATAAGGGCATCTGTCTGTATGGTAATTTGGGCAAGGGCGGCTTTGATTTTGCTATGCTTCTTCGCGCAAAGACCGTAGGTGGAAACTGTAAGCTGATTGGTGAGAATATCGTGGTGGAGGATGCAAAGGAAGTATATCTGTACTTTACGGCAGACTGTACCTATCATTATGCGGATAGTGAGCTTACCGACAGTAAGGCTGACACCGATATGATGCTTAACAATATGGACAGTATTCTTTCTAAGGCGATGGAAGCTGATTATGAGGCTTTAAAGCAGGCTCATATCGAGGATTATCAGAGCCTCTTTAACAGAGTTAAGCTTACCCTTGAGGGTACTGAAGAAGAGGAGAAGCTTCCTACCGATGAGCGCCTTAAGAGAATGCAGGAAGGCCAGTCCGATGTAGGAATGTCAAAATATCTGTTTGACTTTGGCCGTTACCTCTTGATTTCCTGTAGCAGAAAGGGCGGTTTACCTGCAACCTTACAGGGTGTTTGGAACAAGGATTTTGCTCCGGCGTGGGACAGCAAATATACCATCAATATCAATACGGAGATGAACTACTGGCCGGCAGAACCCTGTAACTTATCAGAATGTCATGAGCCGTTGTTTACCTTGATTTATAAGCTTCGTGAAAACGGTAGAAAAACGGCAAAGGAAATGTACGGCTGCCGTGGTTTTGTGGCTCATCACAATACGGATATGCACGGTGATACTGCGCCTCAGGATATCTATATTCCGGCTACCTACTGGGTGATGGGAGCGGCATGGCTTTGTACTCATATGTGGACCCATTATATCTATACGCAGGATAAGGAATTCTTGAAGGAAGCATACCCCTGCATGCTGGAGGCAGCACTTTTCTTTGTTGACTTTTTGCAGGAGCAGGATGGCTATCTGGTGACCAATCCTTCCGTTTCTCCCGAGAACACTTACATTTTGCCGAGCGGTGAGAGCGGGGCATGTTGCGTAGGCGCAACCATGGACTTTGAAATTTTGAATGATTTGTTTGGCGCATGTATCAAGGCTTCCAAGGTTTTGGAAGGGGAGACAATGGACTTTACCATTCCCGGTGTTACGGATGTAAAGGAACTGCCCGGACAGTTGGAAGAGATTTTGAAGAAGCTTCCGCCCATCAGGATTGATTCCACAGGCAGAATTATGGAGTGGATGGAGGAATACGAGGAGGCAGAGCCCGGACACCGCCATATTTCTCACCTGTATGCATTGTATCCTTCCGAGCAGATTACCGTGGACCAGACTCCCGAGCTTGCGGCGGCTGCCAGAAAGACCTTGGAGCAGCGTCTTAAGAACGGTGGCGGTCATACCGGTTGGAGCCGTGCATGGATAATGAATCATTACGCAAGACTCTGGGACGGTGAAAAGGCTTATGAGAATATTGAACTCATGCTTCGCAATTCCACATATCCCAACATGTTTGACAAGCATCCGCCCTTCCAGATTGACGGAAACTTCGGTGCCTGTGCCGCAATTTCACATATGCTGGTACAGAGTAATGAAGAGCGTGTGATACTGCTTCCGGCACTTCCTGCTGCATGGAAGAGTGGCAGCATAAAGGGCTTAAGTATCGTTGGCGGTGCTACCATAGACCTTACATGGAAGGATGGAAAAGTGACTGAGTGTACGATTCATGCGCTGAAGGAAATTGATACCGTCGTTAAGTGCGGTGAACAGAATTACGCTGTAAGTGTTCCTGCAGGAACTGACTGGAATTTATAATAATTTTATTGCTTCAAATAATAAATTCTGTTATGATAAATATAGTTTTTGTTTGAAGTAAGAAAGGTGGGGTAGCCATGAAGCTGGAACAGTTACAACAGGATATGATTGCAGCCATGAAGGCAAGGGAGAAGTCCAAAAAGGATTCTATTTCTGCATTGGTGGCAGCGGTAAAAAAGGTCGCTATAGATGAGGGCTGCAGAGAGGATGTACCCGAAGAGTTGGTTGACAGGGTCATACTCAAGGAGCTTAAGACAGTAAAGGAGCAGATAGATACCTGTCCGGCGGACAGAACGGATTTGCTCGCAGAGTATCAGGCACGTTATGATGTAATGTCTAAGTATGCACCGCAGATGATGTCGGCGGAGGAGGTTACATCCTATATAACAAGTCATTTTGCAGAGGTAGCGGCTACAAAGAATAAAGGACAGATTATGAAGGCTGTAATGGCTGAGCTCAAAGGAAAAGCAGAGGGCAAGGTTATCAATGAAGTAGTAGCAAAGCTTTGTGAATAGGTTGTATGAGGGCTGCCTGGTAGGGCAGCCCTTTGTGCTTAGGAAAAGAGAAGGAGGATAATGGATGAAGAGAACCGGAATTGATTATGAGGGATATGCAGCTTTATGCAGGGAGGCAGATAAGATTGAGGCGCCGTTATTTGATGAGCATGGGGTGCTCAGAGGATTAAGGGACAAGAACGGAAATGGTGTTGTGGCAGGTCTTACCAACATTTCCAAGATTGAGTCTTTTAAGGTGGAGAACGGTCAGAAGACACCCTGCGAGGGGAGGCTATGGTACCGTGGCTATGATTGCATCGAATTGGTAGAAGGTTTCCGCAGAAAGCGTTTTGGATTTGAGGAAATCGCATATCTGCTATTGTTTGGAGAATTGCCTACAGAGGAGCAGTTTGCGCAGTTTAGTGAAGTGCTGGCAGCTCACAGGACGCTTCCAACTAACTTTACCAGAGATGTTATTATGAAGGCACCCAGCAGTGATATCATGAATTCCCTAACCAGAAGCGTACTTACTTTGGCTTCTTATGACAAGAACTGTAGTGATACTTCCGTAGAAAATGTACTGCGTCAGTGTATCGGTTTAATCAGTGTATTTCCCATGCTGTCCGTTTACGGATATCATGCTTATAATCACTATACCAATGATGAGAGTATGTACATACACCGCCCTCAGCGCAAGCTATCAACGGCAGAGAATCTGCTTATGATGCTTCGACCGGATAAGAAGTATACAGAGCTTGAAGCGCGTGTACTGGATATTGCACTGGTGTTACATATGGAGCACGGTGGTGGTAATAATTCCACATTCACTACAAGAGTTGTAACTTCCTCCGGTTCCGATACTTATTCCGTAATAGCAGCAGCGTTATCGTCTCTGAAGGGTCCCAAACACGGTGGCGCCAATATCAAGGTTGTGGAAATGATGCGTGACATCGAAAAGAATGTCTCCGATTGGACGGACGAGGATGCAGTCAGAAGTTATCTGCAAAAGATTTTGAACAAAGAAGTATTTGATAAAAAGGGACTGATTTACGGAATGGGTCATGCGGTTTATTCCCTGTCAGATCCCAGAGCACAGGTATTTAAAGGCTTTGTGGAGCAGCTTGCAACGGCCAAGGGCAGAGAAAAGGATTTTGCTCTGTATTCCATGATTGAGCGTCTGGCTCCCGAGGTGATTGCCGGAAAAGCCCGCATATATAAAGGTGTCAGTGCCAATGTGGACTTCTACAGCGGTTTTGTTTACAGTATGCTTGAGATTCCCTTGGAGCTATATACACCTATTTTTGCCATTGCCAGAATTGTTGGTTGGAGTGCACACCGCATAGAAGAATTGATAAATATGGATAAAATTATCCGCCCTGCTTATAAGAGTATTATGCAGGAAAGAGAATATGTAGATATTTCAGAACGTGTATAAAATGAATATCCTCACTAAAGTTGCACATGCTATGTAATAAAATGCAGAATGTGAGAGGACAACATGAAAGGAACCATACTGAATTATTTGCAGGAATATGGAAATGTACCGTTTGACAGGCTGCCCATGAATGATGTGGACAGCCTGATTTTATGCCAATTGTCTTATTTAAAGTTTGACGGAATGGTGTCGGATGTGCGAAGGAACGGTCCTTTTGTGACGCTTAAGCAGATAAAGGCGCATAAGGATTTTGAGAAGCTGTTTGCGGATACCAGATATGAAAAGGTGAACAGAGCTTTGTTTGAGGGGCTCCTTGCGGGGAAGCGGTTTTGCAATATCCGTTTGAACTGCTATATTAGTATGTTATTTAAGGAATCTGAGACGCAGTTTTCAGCGATAACCATACTCTTAGAGGACGGTACCATGTATATCGCCTTTCGGGGACCAGATGAGACTATCGTGGGGTGGAAAGAGGATTTCAACATGGCGTACCTATCACCGGTACCCAGTCAGGAGTACAGTGTAAAGTATTTAAATCTGGTATCGGACATGCTTAAAAGGCCCTTTTATGTGGGCGGACATTCCAAGGGCGGTAATCTGGCAGTATATAGTGCCATGAACTGCAAAAAGCAGGTACAGGAGAGAATTATTAAAATTTACAGTATGGACGGTCCGGGATTTCGACCGGAGGTGTTTAAAAAGGGAAGCTATGAAGCCATAGCCGGAAGAATCGTGAAAATTTTGCCACGTTCCTCCGTTATCGGAATGATGTTTGATTCGGATAAGCACTATCGGGTGGTGGAGAGTAAAACCATCGGGTTGGCACAGCATGACCCCTATACGTGGGTGGTAACCGGTGTGGGATTTTCGGAAGTGAATGATATTTGTAAGCGGCGCAAAAGAATGGACGCCGCGGTAAATGAATGGATATTTTCTTTAAACAGACGACAACTGCAACTTCTGGTGGATACTCTGTACAAGGTGGTGTCGGCTTCGGGAGCAGACGATTTGATTGTGATGGCGCAAAAGCCATGGGTAAGCGTAAGCCGGATGTTCCGGGCAGTGCGGGAGATTGAAGAGCAGGATGCCCGGATTTTAAAAAAGATGCTGAAACAATTGTTTCAAATTATCAAGAGTAACAGGGAAAATCAGTGTGAAATCAGGGAGGCAAAGTAGGAAAGCAGAGCTGTGTCATGTAATCTCTCAGGATGCCACTGAAGTCCCAAAACGGGTAAGGTTTCATGGACAATTGCCTCCACACAATGGTCTGCTTCACACCATTGAAAGGGGATTAAACCGGCTCCTATTTTGTTTACGCCCTGATGGTGCGCGCTGTTTACTACAAGGCGGTTTCCATAAAGCGGATACAGGCATGAGGTTTCGGAAATGATTGTAGAGTGATATTGGTCACCTTCCCTGTAGCAGTGTAATTCTGCGGTGGGCAGATGCTGCGTTATGGTACCGCCGAATGCAACATTTATTATTTGCATACCTTTGCAGATGCCAAGTACAGGAAGGGAATGACTGAGTGCAAATTCCAATGCCTGAAGTTGCAAAATATCAAGCTCTGTGTCAATGTTACGGGAAGCGGTATTTTGTTCTCCGAACAGACAGGGATTGATATCTCCGCCACCGGGAAGAATGAGGCCGTCACAGCAGGAGAGCTCACCGGGGCTTAATGTGACAATGGGTGTGGCAGGAAGTGCCAGAATATAGTGCTCATAGTTGATGGTATCTGCCTTTCTGCCTACAATAGCTATTTTCATAAATGAAGTCCTAAAGATATTTTAAATAATATATGCAAGCGGAAGGCATTTTAGCTCTTTTGTTTTTTGAGTAAATGGAGTACAATAAGAGGGCTGGAGGAATTTGGAATGCGTAAAATATTAAAGGAATCTCATTTTGAAAAGTTTACATGGATAATGTCATTTATGATACCGGTGGGCATCATGCTGGGCATATTTGTATATCGGAAAATATATCCCTTTGGAGACAGAAGCTTTTTGTTTTCCGATATGTATCATCAGTACATGCCCTTTTTCAGTGAGTTTATAGATAAGATAAAGGCAGGAGAGGGGTTAAGCTATTCCTACAATGTGGGAATAGGAAGCAACTTCTTGGCTTTGTATGTTTACTATCTGGCGAGTCCCCTGCACTGGCTGGCATTTTTGGTGCCCAAGGCACATCTAATGGAGTTTATGAGCTATCTGGCTGTTGTGAAGGTTGGATTGTGTGGTCTGACAGCCTTTTATTATCTGCGGAAGCACTTTGGCAGGAAGGATTTTGCATCCCTGTTATTCTCAGTGTTTTATGCTTTGTCCGGATTTATGGCTGCATATAACTGGAATATCATGTGGCTTGACTGTGTAGTACTTTTGCCGCTTATTATGCTGGGACTGGAGAGACTGGTAAAGGAAGGCAAGTGTGGTATGTACTGTGTGACACTGGCACTTTCCATTTTTACCAATTACTATATCTCCATCATGATTTGTATCTTTCTGGTGCTGTATTTTGCGGTGCTTTTATTGTCGGAGAAAAGAAGCTTTAAGATAGTGGTAAACTTTGCATTGTATTCCCTGCTCGCAGGAGGAATGGAGGCGATTCTTCTGATACCGGAGGTCTGTGCCATCCTAAAGACCAGCTTCGGAAACTCAGCCTTTCCCGAAAAGGTGGAAAGCTATTTTTCCGTGCTTGATATGCTGGCAAGACACAGCCTTGCGGTCACTACGCACAGAGGACTTGACCATTGGCCCAATATTTATTGTGGTGTTGCAGTGTTTATGCTTTTGCCCATGTATGTAACCAATGTAAAAGTGCCCATGAAAAGGCGTTTTGGAATGCTTGGACTGGCAGGAATTATGCTTGTAAGCTTTAGTACCAATGTGCTTGATTTTATCTGGCACGGCTTTAATTATCCGGATTCCCTGCCGGCGAGACAGTCCTTTATATACATTTTTCTGCTGATTGTGATGAGCTATGAAGCCTTTGTAACAGTAAAGGAATCTGAGACTAAGCAGATATTATATAGTTATCTCGCAGGGGTGGTCTTCTTACTGTTTTGTGAAAAGTTTGTGGACAGTAAAGATTTCATGACCGGTATCTTTATTGTTACCATATTGTTTGTGACGGCATATGCGGTGATTCTCTATCTGTATCGTACCCGTGAGGGGAAAAGGTGGCGGTTCCTTATCAGCTTTGCGGCATTTGCACTGGTTGTTACGGAGAGTACGGTTAATACTTTAAATACTACGATAGGAACTACAGGGAGAAGCGCCTATCTGAATGAAATTAAGGATTATCAGGCATTATATGAGTTGACACAGGAGAAGGAGGACGGTTTTTACAGGGTGGAGAAATTTACCCGCAAGACCAAGAATGACGGTACTTTGGCAGGATATCCCACAGCCTCCGTTTTTTCCTCCACCATGAATTCTCAGGTGAAGGAGTTGTATAAACGTCTGGGGATGCGGCACAGCAAGGTGTATTACGGGTATGATGGTGCTACGTCATTTACATCAGCGCTTCTCAATGTGGACTATATGTTTGGAGAGTCCGATAAATATGAGAACTACCTGTATGATTTCGTGGAGAAAAGTGGAGATATTTATCTGTATGAAAACCTTGTGACACTTCCCTTTGGTTATGTAGCCCCCTATGGTTATGATTTGCCGGAGGGTTACGCAAACAGTCCTCTGCGCCTGCAAAATGAAATGATAAAGGGGCTTGGATTTACAGAAGCACTGTTTCGGGAAGCAAGCTGCAAGGATGATGGAGGCGATAAGGTGATAACAGCATATGAGCCTGGTGTCTATTATGCAGTACTTACCAATTCGAGTACGAAAAAGCTGGCTGTTATCGGCGGAGCGCTGGAGGAACAGAAGCATAAGGATTTAAAAAACGGTGGGGTTGTATACCTTGGATATCTGGAAAAGGGAGAAAGTGTTACCCTGACAAACGATGATGAAGAGGACGATACGCCCAAAGTGGGAGCAAAGGCATACATCATGAATGAACAGCTGCTTAAGAAAGTTATCGATAAGCTTTCAGAACAGCATATGACCAATGTAGAGTATGACAGTACGCATGTTAGTGGTGAATTAAGCCTGAAAGAGAGGGGAAGATTGATTTTGTCCATACCTTATGAGGATGGCTGGGCGGTAACCATAAACGGTAAAGAGAAAGAACCGGCATTGTTTGGAGAAGCCCTGATGGCATTTGATTTGGAAGCGGGAGAATACCATTTTGAGATGCATTATGTTCCAACAGGGACGTGGGCAGGTATCATAGTCAGTATTGTTAGCGTGGGAATATTTGCCTTAATTATGATTGGTAGCAGGATGTTGGAGCGCAGAAGAAAAAATACAAAAAAATAACGTGGAAGTACTTGCTAAAATATGCGGAAATGCTATAATGTAAGTGCTTTCATAAAAGCGGAAACAAATTATGAATGATGTGGCGCAAGGTTCTAAAGACCGGATGGCGCAGAAAAGAGGAAAATATGGATGCAGTTTTAGAACAAATCAGTAAAATCGGTATTGTACCGGTTGTAAAAATTGACAGGGCAGAGGACGCGCTTCCTCTGGCAAAGGCACTTTGTGCAGGAGGACTTCCCTGTGCTGAGGTAACCTTCCGTACCGATGCGGCAGCAGAGGCTATCAAGATTATGACAGAAAACTTCCCTAATATGTGTGTGGGCGCAGGTACTGTTTTGAATGCTGCTCAGGTAGATGCGGCAGTGGAAGCGGGAGCTAAGTTTATTGTTAGCCCGGGCTTAAATCCTAAGACTGTTAAATATTGTATAGAGAAGAAGGTTCCTATCACTCCCGGTACTTCAAGTCCCAGTGATATTGAGCAGGCAATTGAGCTTGGCCTTGAGGTTGTTAAGTTTTTCCCGGCAGAGCAGTCCGGCGGACTTGCAAAGATTAAGGCTATGGCAGCTCCTTATGTAAATATGAAGTTTATGCCTACCGGTGGTATCAGTGCAAAAAATCTTACATCTTATTTGGATTTCAATAAGATTATTGCATGTGGTGGTTCCTGGATGGTTCCCGGCGATTTGATCAATGCAGGTGAGTGGGACAAGATTGAGCAGCTTACCAGAGAGGCTGTACAGACCATGCTTGGCTTTGAACTTGCGCATGTGGGTATCAATGCAGAGAATGAAGAGGCTGCATTAAAGGCGGCTAACCGCTTTGCATTTATCTTTGGTATGCCTGCTAAGAATGGCAACAGCTCTGTATTTGCAGGAAGTGCAGTAGAGGTGATGAAGAATCCTTACCTTGGAAAGATGGGACACATAGCTGTGAGAACCAATTATATTGAAAGAGCAGTTAACTATCTGGCAACCGTACTTGGTGTAGAGTTCAATGAAGAATCTGCAAAGAGAGATGATAAGGGTAACTTAAAGGCGATTTATCTCAAGGAAGAAATCGGCGGATTTGCAGTACATTTGGTGCAGAAATAATATTATTATATAAAGAGAGGACAATAAAATGGCAAAAGTAATTACAATGGGTGAAATCATGCTGAGACTTTCCACCCCCAATTTTGAAAAATTTATTCAGGCAGACGAGTTTGATGTAAACTATGGCGGTGGTGAGGCAAACGTGGCAGTATCACTGGCAAACTATGGTCATGATGCAGAGTTCGTGACTGCAGTACCCGATAACGAAATCGGTGAGTGCGCAGTAGCAGCTTTAAGAAAGTACAATGTTTGCACCAAGCATATCGCTAAGTGCGGCGAGAGACTGGGTATCTACTTCTTGGAGAGTGGTTCTTCCATGAGACCCTCCAAGGTTGTTTACGATAGAGCACATTCCTCTATCTCCACAGCTACTGAGGCTGATTTTGACTTTGACGATATCTTTAAAGGCGCAGACTGGTTCCATTTTACCGGTATCACTCCCGCAGTTTCCGATGCTGCTGCTGAGCTTACCGAGAAGGCTCTGATTGCAGCAAAGAAGCATGGTGTAAAAGTATCTGTTGACTTAAACTTCCGTAAGAAGCTGTGGTCCTCCGAGAAGGCTCAGAGAGTTATGACCAACTTAATGAAGTATGTTGACGTATGTATTGGTAACGAGGAGGACGCTGAATTGGTACTTGGCTTTAAGCCCGGTAAGACCGATGTAACCAGTGGTGAGCTTGAGCTTGCAGGCTACAAGTCCATTTTTGAGCAGATGGTTGAGAAGTTTAACTTTGAATACTGTGTATCCTCTCTGCGTGTAAGCCATTCTGCATCCGATAACGGTTGGTCCGCATGTATTTACTGCAGAGATACCAAGGAATTCTATCATTCCAAGGAATACAGCATCCATCCCATCGTAGACCGTGTAGGTGGTGGTGACTCCTTCGCAGCAGGTGTTATCTGCGGTATGCTTGACGGCAAGGACTTTAAGGCAGCTTTAGAATATGGTGTGGCTGCTTCCGCATTGAAGCACACCATCCCCGGAGATTTCAACCTGGTATCCAGAAAAGAGGTTGAGACCTTGGCAGGCGGAGATGCATCAGGACGAGTTCAGAGATAATGGAGTTTAGACAGTGGCAGAGCTAATGACAAAAGAAAACACAATTGCAAAGGGACGTTTGCTGCATTTTGATTTACTGCGCATTTTGGCATGCTTCAGTGTGGTTATGTTGCACAGTGCGGCACAGTTTTGGTATGTTGTCCCGGTGACGGACCCGGAGTGGTTCGTAATAAATGCTTATGATGCGGTAGTCCGCTTCGGAGTGCCGGTGTTTGTTATGATTAGCGGAGCCCTGTTTCTGAATGCTGAGAAAGAGATAAGCTTTAAAAGGCTTTTTCTGCACAATATTTTAAGGATGATTATTTTGTATCTGGTATGGTCGCTTATCTATGGTTTGTTTGACTGTCGGCTGTACCAGACACAAATCGGATTTGATGTAGTTTTGCAGGAGTTAATCGTAGGACGATATCATTTATGGTTTTTACGCATGATAGCCGGTATTTATTTGTTGTTGCCGATTATTAAGACTTGGCTAATCAATGCCTCAAAGAAGCATGTTGAGTATTTTCTGATACTCTTTATGATATTTCAGGTGGGCAGGGAAACCCTTCATGCTGTAATCAAATGGAATTGGATGAATTTCTTGAGCAACAGCGTAGAGATAGACATGGTTTGCGGCTATCTGGGTTATTTTGTGCTGGGATATTACATCGTTCATTATGGTATTGATAAGAAGTGGCATAAATGGATTTATGCAGGGGGCATTTTGAGTGTACCGGCAAATATTCTGGGCAGTTATGTGTTGTCTGTACGGGCGAACATGGCAGTGGGAGAGCTGTTCGACAGCTTTGGTATCTTTACTTTCATGATTTCACTTGCACTGTTTTTGTTCTTTACGGAAAAAGTCAGCAAGGTACACTATGCGGAAGGTGCGACAAGAATTATCAGGGAATTGTCATCCGCAACTTTGGGAATTTATCTGATGCACCTTTTGTTTATTGAATTTTTCGGCACCTATGGGTTCCACAGTAGGATGATACCCTCCATTGTAGGAATTCCGGTTCTTGCAGTTGCATGTTTTGCAGTGTGTTTTGTGATTTCAGCGATTGTCAGAAGGATTCCGTTGGTTGGAAAATACCTGTGCTAATAATTGTTTGAAAAATTCCAACAAATTTTTATAAAAAGCGATTGACATTTTGAAAGGAAAGTGCTATTATCATACTTGCGCAGTGCGCAAGCAGTGATGCGGAAGTGTCGGAACTGGCAGACGAGCAAGACTAAGGATCTTGTGGTGGTTACACCGTGTGGGTTCAAGTCCCATCTTCCGCACGAAAAGGAAATAAGCAGGTCGATGACCTGCTTATTTCTTTTTCGTGCGGAAAAGACCTTGAGCCCAGGGCTCAAGGTCTCCGCTTCGCTCCGGTCGGCGCAGAGCCGAGGTCCCCCGGACCTCGTGCGCCCCATCTTCCGCGCATATGCCGCGTCGGTCGGTTCGATTTTCTGTCTCATCCCATCTTCCGCTGAAAAAGAATAGTCTATGAATATGCGTTCGCAAATGATTGGAGTGGTGGTTGGTTCTTCACTATCACTTTTGACCCTGAACAAGTAGATAGTTTTAACTATGAAGAATGTTATAATCGTGTTTATCAGTTCTTAAAGAATGTGAAAAACCAAAACCCAGACTTTAAATATTTATTTGTTCCAGAATTGCACAAAAGCAAACGCTGGCATTTTCATGGTATCGGTGTAAATTGCGATAAGTTGAAATTTGAAAATAGTGGCATTGTCAAAAATGGGAAAGAAATCTATAACATCAATAAGCGTAGTTTCAAATATGGTTTCACTACTGCCACCAAAATAGAAAGCACCGAGAAAGTGAGCAACTACATCACAAAGTACATAACAAAAGAACTAATTACCATGTCAAAAGGACAGCACCGCTATTTATACAGTAAGAACTTAGCCAAGCCACAAAGTGAAACGCTATTTGAAGAAGATTTGAAATTTATGGAGTTGCTTCTTACCAAGAATAAAAACTTTGTGAAGATTAAAAAGGTGAAAGATGAAGAGTGTGGAATTGAAACGACATATATCACGATTAAAAAAACAGAATAAAATTTGATTGCTCATGTTGGAAAGCGTGATATAATGATAGATAAATTGAATTTATCTGTTTGAGATAAAAGGGAGATGACATTATGAAACATTGTGGAACACAGAGATTAGAAACCGAAAGATTGATTTTAAGGAGATTTGTTAGCGAAGATGCAGATGCTATGTACAAAAATTGGGCATCAGATAGTGAAGTAACCAAATTTTTAACATGGCCTACACATTCAAGTGTTGATGTAAGTAAATATGTAACAGATGATTGGGTAAATTCTTATTCTAACGAGAAATATTATCAATGGGCTATTGTTTTAAAAGAAAATGGGGATGTGCCTATTGGTAGCATAAGTGCTGTTGATATGAAAGAAGACATTTCCATGGTTCAGATTGGATATTGCATAGGGCGTAATTGGTGGAATAAGGGAATTACTTCTGAAGCAATGCAAGAAGTAATGAAGTTCTTTTTTGAAGAGATTGGAGTTAATCGTGTTGAAGCTAGACATGACCCTAAAAATCCTAATTCTGGTAAGGTAATGGAGAAGTGTGGAATGAAATATGAGGGAACTATGCGAAGCGCAGACAAAAACAATCAAGGAATTTGTGATGCAGTTTATTATGCATTGTTAAAATCAGAATGGGAAAAGTAATAGGATATTCTACAAAATTTCATTTGTAAAGGTCATGCGGAAGTTTGTTACACTTTTGTTACACTTGAAGATGATGTGCTGAAAAGCCCTTTCTATCGTGTTTTTTTAGGTACAAATTCATTCAAGTCCCATCTTCCGCATTAACCTTTTAAGAAAAAGCCTTGAAAATTCAAGGCTTTTTTCTTTTGTCTGTATGAAATTTTTTTGTTACACTTTGTTATACCGCCTTTGGCTTGAAAACTTTGGCAAAAACATCTGCTTTATCCGTAAGTGGTGTAACAGAATGAATATAATATTTCTGTGTTGTAGAAATATCTTTATGACCTGCAAAGTCAGAAATTATTCGGTCTGGTAAAAGTTGGCTGTCATGTAGTTCCGAAATGCAAGTTTTTCTAATTGCATGGTTTCCGCTAGGCTTACCAGAAATAATAAAGCGGTCTTTTTCATTTCTAACGCCGTTGCAACGACGAAGTACATTATTCACAACATATTCATGCATTCTTTCGCCAGACTTACTAACAAAGATATAATCTTTATCGCTTCGCCCATTGGCTTTGTTTTCATCAAGTGCCATTTTAATATATTTTTTGGCATCTGGTGTTAAAACCAAGGTTCTAATGCCTGCGTCTGTTTTTGGGTGTTGTGCAATTCTGTATCCGTCTGCGTGTATCTTACCATTTTCATCTTTGGTATGAAGAGTGTGGAATTGAAACAACATATATCACGATTAAGAAGAATAAGTAAAAAGTGTTTATACATGTTGGAAACAATGATATAATGATAGGTAGACAACGATGAGTTTAGGTTTGTGGAGGATAAGGTATGATTGCTCTAATCGTGGCTTTTGCCAAAAATCAAGTAATTGGCAATAATGGTTGCATTCCCTGGAAAATAAAAGGAGAACAAAAACGGTTTAAGGAACTGACAACCGAAAATGTGGTTATTATGGGGAGACGTTCTTATGAAGAGATAGGAAAGCCATTACCAAATAGAACAACAATTGTTATATCTAATACTAAAAATTTTAATGGAGAAAATTGTTTTACTGCAAAAACGTTAAAAGAAGCAATTGAATTAGCAGGAGATAAAGATATATATATTTCAGGTGGTGCAAAGTTATATGAAGAAGCATTGCCACTAGTTGAAAAAATGTATATTACTGAAATTGACTGTGATATTAACGGAGATACATTTTTTCCGCCTTTTGATAAAGAGCAGTTCATAAAAGAAATTGATGAACGATATGAGGGTGAAATTCCTTACACCTATGTAACATACACAAGGAAGTAAATTCTATATTTTCTTAAGGTCATGCGGAAGTTTTGTTACACTTTTGTTACACTTGCAGATGATGTGCTGAAAAGCCCTTTCTATCGTAGTTTTTTGAGGTACAAATTCATTCAAGTCCCATCTTCCGCACGAAAAAGGAAATAAGCAGGTCGATGACCTGCTTATTTCTTTTCCGCTGAAAAAATAATCTGTGATGAAAATAGCATTCTATTTGCATGGCAAGAACCTAGCCAAGAAACGCTGTTTGAAGAAGATTTGAAATTTATGGAGTTGCTTCTTACCGAGAATAAAATTTGATTGCTCATGTTGAAAAGAATGGTATAATAAAGACAAGTTTGATTTTACGGAGGTTGTGATGGTAAGGATAGCGACTGTAGTTGACGCTGAACAATTAAGTGTTTTAAATGAAGAGTTTAACGGTGAAGGCGAAACAACCATTGAGAATATAAAAGATTCGCTTCAAGACAATAAACAGGAGGTTGTAATTGTAGATGAGGAAAGCGGAGTATTAACCGGTTTTGTTTGTGTCCAGTTAAAAAGATCCTTTTGTTATGATGATTATATGCCTGAAATTACGGAAGTATATGTTAATCCTAAATTCAGAAAAAAGGGAATTGCAAGCAAAATGATTGGTTTCGCAGAGGAGTATTGTGCAAAGAATTATCCTCTTCATAAATACGAACTTCTTACGGGAACTGAAAACACTGTTGCACAGTCTGTGTACAGTAAATTAGGATATACAGATGATAAAGAGCTTCATTTATCAAAGCGAATAAAGCGTTAGGAGTCTGACTTATGAGAATTATTTTTGTACGCCACGGACACCCAAATTATGCTAAAGATTGTTTGGCGGAACTGGGACATAAGCATGCGGTTGCTGTTGCAGAGCGCCTTAAGGATGAAGGCATCGAGGAAATCTATTCTTCCACCTGCGGGCGCGCTTATGAAACAGCAGGCTATGTAGCAAAAGAATACAATCTTCCCATTATAAAATGCGAATTCATGCGTGAGATTTCCTGGGGCTCCATAAATGGAGAGCCTTTATTTAACGATGGACACCCTTGGTCTACCGTAGACAATATGGTTGCAAACGGAGAAAATGTCTGGGATTATGATTGGGCTTCAAAGGCACCTTTCGCAAACAATAAAATGGTTGGTTGTGTGGAAAATATAGCAATCGCCTTAGATAAATGGTTAGAAACGCTGGGATACAAAAGAGAGGGGTTATATTATAGAGTAATGGAAGGGATTAATACTCAAAAGACCATTGCTGCTTTTGGGCATGGTGGAGCGGGCTCCGCAATTTTATGTCACTTATTTAATCTTCCGTACCCTTTTGTATGTACTACCTTTGGTCAGGATTACACCGGTATTACCATTGTAACCCTATCTGATACACCCGGAGCACTTGTTAAACCGTCTATTGAAATAATGAACGACGCAAGACATATAAAAGATTTACAAATTGAGAATGTGTTTGGCAATTCAGAATGCTTAAATTGTAAAGAATTACAAAATGATATGTTAAACGCTGAAAAAGACCCTCATAGTATGTTAATTCCGACCTATGAGAAGCTAAAGCGCATGTATGAAAGCAATAAGCTTAAGCTGGTTATCTCGGATTGTTCTTTTGAGCATTTTATGCAGGAAGTGGCTGAAGAAAGGCATTATACCTATCAGGCATATCTTCAGTGTCCGGAATGTAAAGCGTTCTTTCATCTGGGAGTATGTGTGAGAGGAACTCCCATATATGAGGTGACAAATTGTCCTCCCGATATGGAGAAATTCATAGACATTGCTAAGCAGGATGGAAAGGTGATTTATCGGTGAAAAGGGAACTAAGGAATTTAGCGGAGGAATAGGGATGGCTTTTGTAGCAGCAATTTGTACACAATGCGGAGCGCAAATAGAGATGGACGATACATACGAGACCGGTATATGTAAGCATTGTGGAACAACATTTGTAGTTGATAAGGCGGCAAATGAATTAGAGCAACTGATAAGAATGGCAGAGGGATTGCAACAACTAGGTGAATATGAGAAAGCATTGGAGAAATATCAGAAGATAACCGAAAAATACCCTCAGGATGTCCGTGGATGGCTTGGATGTGTATATAATTATTCAGATGGCACTTTCATACAAGAGCCCGGTGGCTGGGATGCAGAGTGGCTTGATAAAGAGCCTTTTTCGGTTTGGTATCAAAAGGCATATCTATTAGCGGAGGATGACACCAGACTGAAACTTTCCCAAAGGAAAGAAACCTATGCGGATGTTGTAAAAAGAAATTGGGAAAGATTTAAGTCTGTATTATCGTTTGCATCATTCAAGCAGTTCATTGGGAACAAGGTATTTGGTTGTGGATTAAGTGCTATAACAGAAAAAATATATATGTCTCAAGGCAGATTGTATATTGTAATTTATTATTATTTGAACCGTTCAACTTCATATGTCAGATTTGAGATAACCGATATGGACTTAAATGGTAATCTGAGTGTGCGGGTTGATAAATCATTTGCGGACACATCTTTTTTGGGTGATAATGCATATGCAAGAAAGCAAAAAAGGGACTGGGTCAGGAATGCAGAGAATAGTCAATTAAAAGTACATGTTTATGATGATGGCATGTTGAAAATGTATATTAACGGGTATTTGACAGATTTTAGGGAAGTGGAGTAGGTTACAAGGAGGGGAGATATTGTGAAGTACAGCGAATTACCAAAACAGTGGAAAAGGATTTTTGATTTGGAATGGCAGTCGGTTTGTGAGGGAAGTAAGGCTATTGCTGCGGTGATTGTAGATGAAAACGGTGAGATTGTCTCGGAGGGCAGGAATCAGATTTCGGAGTGTACGGTTCCCAACCCTGCTACGGCACATGCGGAGACGGAGGCTATCAGAAATCTGGATGTGAGCAAATACCCGAACCCGAAGGCCTATACGCTGTACGCGGGCTTAGAGCCGTGCATTATGTGCATGGGTACCTTGGTAATGGGGCATATCCGCAAGGTGGTTATTGCAGCAAGGGATGATTACGGCGGAGCCATGTACCTGATTGGGAAGAGTGCCTTTGCAAAGAGTAAAGGGATTGAAATCACGTGGCTGGATAATGAATTAGGTGATATGCAGAGGGCTTTCCAGACAATACGGGAACTGCTATATAATCATGATGAACACAGAAGAAAGCTGATGTTATTGGATTTCTCGGTCTACAATAAAAGAGGCGTGGAGGCAGCAGTGAAGCTTGTGGAAGAAGGCTTCTTTGAAAAGCGGAAACTTTTCGATATCACTGCGCAGGAAGTGTTTGATGCGCTATTTGAAAGGATGTAATTATAGAACGAAATGTGGGTATCTGAAATAACAGAAGAAAACTTAACAGAGGAATTAATAGATAAATTACTTTATGACGGTCTGGAAGACACTGGAGAAGATGTTGATTGTATCATTGTTCTCGGAAGTATCAAGGCTCCTAAGTATCGGGTGCCAGTAGCGGTAAAGGCCTATCTGGCAGGGCGCGCAGACAAAATTATGCTGTGTGGCGGTGCGGTGAGAGATTTTCCTGATGGGGAAGATACGGAATACGGTCATATGCTCAAAATGGCATTGGAACTTGGTGTACCGAAAGAGGATATTATTTTGGAGACAACCTCCATGAGTACTGTGGAAAATCTTCTTTGTGCACTGGTGGAGCTACAGCGAACATTTTGGTTAAACAGAGTAAAGAAGGTGCTTTTGGTTACAACTACTTATCACATGAGGCGCAGCCTGGCAATTGCAAGGTATCTGTTTCCGGCACATATTGAGATTATCCCTTGTCCTGCGGCTGATGATAATACCAACAGGGATAACTGGATGAATACTCCTAAGGGCAGACAAAGAGCTGTAGCGGAAGCGCTGAATATTGTAAACTGTGTTAAAAACGGTGTGTTTCCGGATTTTGAGATATAGATACTGCAAATGGCAATAATCGCACAGTGCCCACCAAATTCTTAGGGCGCGAATTTAAAATCTAGGAAATTTTTGCATATCTTGCCTTTTTGAGGAGCACATCTTGCTATAAAATACAATTCATTTTTGGTTGTAAAAACGACTAAAATATGCTACAATGAAAAGGATGAAAAATAACTAAATTATAGATTAGGAGGGTTATTATGGCAATGACAAAAAGACCTGCTGTCAGCACAATGGCTGATGGTGGAAAGTATTGGGAGTATGAGTATGAGAAGTTTTATCTCAAGACATACGTACCTGCAACAGATATCGACGGACAGGTAGTGAATTATACATTCCGTGCACCTTTACTTCTGGTATTTGAAGAGAACAGACAGAGCATGGATGAAGCAATTGCTTTCGCTAAGGAGAGCGGACTTGCTGATATCGCATCCGCAGTGGATTCCAGCGTATTGTTTATTTATCCTACCAATGAGGGTGGCTGGAAGAATGCTCCCGAAGATTTGTATGCAGCAATTATTTCCGAAGTTAAGATGAATCCTTATTACTCTGACGGTATTGTAGAGATTACAGATTTCTTTACCCGCGAGTTCAAGGGATGCTTTATCAGAGGAGCTATCTTTAGAGCTGATATTTACAGCTACGGCAAATCTGCAGACTATGTTGCAAAGAACCTGCTTAAGACCTTACAGGGTGAGTATCTGTGGGGCCCCGGAGAGATTACACCCGCTATGTGCTCCATGCAGAACTTAAGTGTTATCCCTACTGTTGAGCGTACCGATATCGGTATCTTAAGCGTGGGTAACTCTGATGAAGTGAATGCAGCGTTTAAGGATTGCACCAATCTGCTTGTGAAGGATGAAGCTGATTATAAGGCTGATTTCAAAGCATTTGTTCGCAAGTTTAAGATGTGGTGCGGTAATATGGAGATTGAGCCTGATTTCGAAGAGATGAATATGACCGAGGAGACAGGCTGTGTAGTTGTTAAGACTTCACCTGACAACAGAGGCAGGTACAAGGATGATGCAGAGCATAAGGTAGGCTATTTCGCTTACTACAATAATGACCTGTTTGATAACGGACCGGCACCTTTGCTTCTCGGCTTCCACGGCGGCGGAGATTCCACCATGTACTTAACCTTTGTATCCGGTTGGTACGAGATTGCTCACAGATACAATTTCCTTTATGTGCCCATTGAGAATCATCAGGATGTAACCGCTACAGAGGCTATTGAGGTTCTTGAGAGCTTAAAGAAGCGTTACAATATTGATGAGAGTCGTATTTATGCGACAGGCTTCTCCATGGGTAGCGGAAAGACCTGGAACATGTTCGAAGAGTATCCTGAGATTTTTGCAGGAATTGCACCCGCAAGTGCATTGTTCCCTGTAAAGAGCAATCCGATGTTCCCTTCCGGCAATGAAAACAAGAACATGACAGTGTCTGTACCTATTTTCTATTCCGGCGGTGAGAAGTCCCATGTGCCCGAGTTACCTTTCCAGGCAGAGTCCGGTCTTGAGAGAATTCAGTATTGTGCAGAGGTTAACAAGCTGAACAAGAAATTTGATGTTAACTTCGCTGATAAGGAGAACTGGGTTGACCGTGTTTGGGGTATTGAGGCTGACCGCGTGGAGACGATTCATGATGACTCCAGAGACAGTGACCTGATTATTCACTACTTTGACAGTGAAGACGGTGTTTGCAGAACTGCTTTTGCAAACATTCCCCAGCAGGTACATGAGTCCAGACATCATACCAATGAGCATGCTTGGAAGTTCATTTCACAGTTTACCAGATAATATTACATATAGAATCCATGAGATTATTTTCAGTAATCTCATGGATTTTTCAGTTATTTAATTGAAATTTTGTGTAAAAATTGGTATGATAATTGTGTGATGTAACGCTATATAAACGTATGAAGAGGTGTCTTATGTTTAATGTACTGGTAGGTTTGCAGATTTTTGCCATCATATTGATTGTGTATGCACTGGTGTACATATACCGCAGGGGGTCGACTTATGCGCAGAGATTGATGCTATCGTTTATGATTGCGGAGCTTGTTCATAACGCGGCCTATTTATTGGAGTTGTTTGCGCAGAATGAGCGGGAAGCAATGCTGGCTGTTAAGATCGAGTATCTGGGCAGCAGTGTTATGACAATTTTCTTTATGATGTTTATCCGTAATTACTGTGGTAAAAAGGAAATGGTATGGATGGAGAGAATTCTTCTTTTATGTGCTTGCATTTCCGTCATATTGATATGGACCGGTTCCATGCACAATATTTATTATACAGAGGTTGAGTTTGTTGAAAGCGGCATATATCCTCATGTAAAGCTTACCTACGGTCCGGGCTTCTATTTCTTTATGATTACGTGTATGGTTATCCCGTGGGGAGTGTCGGTAGGTGTACTGATTGAAACACTTATCAGAAAAAAGAATTCGAAGAGAAGCGGAAAACTTAAGTTTATTATAGGCGGTGCTTTTTTTGCAATTTCCGTGTTTATTCTGTATGTGCTTCGTGTATTCCCGGAAGGGTATGACCCCACCCCCCTTGCTATGGCTGTTATGTTTTTTACATTGGTAGTATTTGTGTGGAACCGCAAGGACTTTGACCTTACCAGAATGGCTACTGATACAGTATTGAACTCTCTTGGAGACGGTATGATTACCTTGGATGAAAATCGTACGGTACTGATGTACAATGATGCGGCAAAGCGCATGTTCCCCAATCTTATGATATATAAAAAGATTGAGGATGTGGAAAATTTCCCGATGCATATCATAGAAGAAAGCACACAGGAGCGGTTTGAGGTAAAAGGTCGGTATTATGAGGGGCATTTACATTCGGTCATGGACTTTGAACAGATTGTGCGTGGTTATACGGTACTTATGGTGGATGTAACTGAGACCTATGAGTACATCAAAAAGCTGAATGAAATGAGAGAAGAGGCGGAGGAAGCGAACCGGGCAAAATCCAACTTCCTGGCAAATATGTCTCATGAAATCCGTACGCCTATGAATGCGGTGGTGGGAATGAGCGAGCTTATTATTGAAGAGAGCCGCGGACGTAAGATGTACGACTATGCTTGTGATATTAAGACGGCAGCACTGAACCTGCTATCTATTATCAATGACATTTTAGATTTGTCCAAGGTGGAAGCCGGCAGAATGGAGCTGGTTGAGGAGGATTATTTTGTCCAGGTAATGATACAGGATACTGTGAATTTGGTGCGGATGGCAGCGGAGCAAAAGGGACTTAAGATGAATGTGGAAGTGGCGGAAGACATTCCTCATAAGCTTAGGGGTGATGTGGGAAGAATCCGTCAGGTGCTGATTAATATTATAAACAATGCTATCAAATTTACGAAGGTGGGTAGTGTCAGCTTGGCAGTTTCCAGCCACTATACGGAAGATAATACAATTGAATTGCAGTTTGTTGTAAAAGATACCGGAATCGGTATTAAGGAAGAGGATAAGGCTGTAATATTTGAATCTTTCCGCCAGCTGGATATGAACAGGAACCGCAAGACGGAAGGCACCGGTTTGGGATTAGCAATTACCAAACAGCTGGTTGCACTGATGCAGGGTGATATTCAATTGGAAAGTGAATATGGTAAAGGCACATGCTTTACCGTTCATATCATACAGCAGGTTGCGGATAAACGTACGATTAGTGAGAATCCAATGGTGCGTCATGCAATGGAGGAAAAGCAGGATAAGAACTTTGTCTGCAGGGATTACAGGGTGTTGGTAGTGGATGACAATACGATTAACCGTAAGGTGGCAACATCCATGCTCAAGCTGTATGGTGTTCAGATTCATGAGGCAAACAGTGGTAAGGCGGCAATTGATCTTGTAAAGACGCATGAGTATGACATGATTTTTATGGATCATATGATGCCGGAGATGGATGGTATGGAAGCTACAAGAATTATCCGTACGGAATGCACTGAGACAGCGGCTAATACCATCATTATTGCACTGACAGCAAATGCAATCCAGGGGGCGAGAGAGATGTACCTGGAGAACGGGTTCGAAGATTTTCTTTCCAAGCCTTTCGAACGTACCCAGATGCGAGAATTGTTAGAACGTTGGGTGCCGGATGAGATGCGCGAATATGTGGAAGAATAGATTTGGAGAAATAATATGAATTCAAAAGACTATGCAGTAATCAGCGATGTGCATGGTAATTATAAGGCTTTGGAGGCGTTCCTCAAATATTGTAGTGATCATCCGGTAGATGGTATTATCTGTCTGGGAGATTATGTGACGGACAGTCCTTACCCGGAACGCACCATGGAGCTTCTTTACAGGATGCGGGAGGAGTATTCCTGCTATATGATTCGTGGCAATCGAGAAAATTATCTTATCAATAATCTGCGTGTGAATCAGGGCTGGAAGCCTTCCTCGCAGAGCGGTTGTTTTTATTACACATCGCAGCACTTATCCGATGATGATATGGCATTTTTTGAGAGTCTTCCGGAAGAGATGACGGTGAGGATAGAGGATTGCCCGGAGCTGTTTATCTGTCATGGTACACCGGGAGAGGTTCGTGGAAACGTGGATTTAAACCCGGAATTAAAGGTGCCGGCTCTGCAAAAAATAGAGGGGAATTATCTCCTTGGCGGTCACAGCCATATGCAGGAAATTTTTAGATGGAATGGCAAGACTTATGTTAATCCCGGCTCCTTGGGACTTACACTTGACGGTATCGGACGGAACGCACAGTTTGTTGTGCTACACGGAGATAAGGCAGGATGGACGCCGGAGCTTTGTTCCATTCCCTATGATGCGGAGACTTTCCTTGCAGATTTTACCGAGAGCGGATTGGATGAGCTTGCGTTTGTATTAAACAGAGCTGTAAAAAAGACTATTAACACAGGAGTCAACTATGTGATTCAGTGTGTGGATGAGGTGGAAAAGGAAGCCGAGTGCCCGGTCTCCATGGCTTCGGAAGAGGTGTGGGAGAAGGTGGCAGGAATGTTAGAGGTATAAGGATTATGAATATTGCAGTGTTTTCAGATATCCATGGTAATCATGTGGCATTTGAGGCGTGTTTAAACTATGCCCTGTCACATGATGTTACCACTTTTCTTTTTTTAGGGGATTATCTCGGAGAATTTGCCTATCCCCAAAAGACTATGGAGATGATATATGAGTTAAAAGAAAAGTATAATTGTTATTTTATAAAAGGGAACAAGGAAGATTATTGGATAAACCGCAAATATGATAACAATTGTGAGTGGAAGGATGGCAATTTGACAGTTGGTGCCATGCTTTATTGTTATGCAAATCAGACGGAA
>SVFG01000023.1 GCA_015056975.1 Lachnospiraceae bacterium
CCTTCAACAGAACAATGCGCAACACTTTTCAACAGGAAGTTTCACTGTTTTTTCACATTTTTCGACAGGTAAATTAGCCTTTTCACTACATTTTTCCACAGCAACCACTTTACAGCACAATTAAAGCCGTAGAAAATCACTCTCTACGGCTCTAAATCCTCTTTCTTCTGATTCAGAGAATCTCCTTATTTATCTCTGAGCTTCACCTTCACGCAATACTCTTTGCTCTCCCCCGGCTCCAAAACTTTCAGCATACCGCTCTCACGCATTGCCTTCCTGCCATCCGGATAGCAGTTACCACACTCAAGACCAAGTACATAATCCCGCACACCCATCATCTTCCACTCAACGAAACCGTCCAACAGCTCCGCATCAAAACTAATTGTTAGACCCGTGTTCAACTTCGGTTGATAGATATCTGCAATGCCCTTCCTGTCTCCGAACTGGTGGTAATAACATTTCTCCTGATATCCGGGGGTGGGTTTCTGCATATTCATCCAGTTCTCCACATCTACAGCCGCATGATCATCTCTGGGAACTACTTTCTTCGCAGGAATCGTGATCACACTGTCTTCATCTAACAACGGATAGCCCATATTTATGTGGTAAAGGATCAGCATCGGTTCTACAGTATCCCCGGAATTGGTGATCTTGTCATGGATTTCAAACTCGTTTTCCTTTTTGGAAACCTTAATCTGTCTCTCTAAACGAAACTTCCGTGCAAAAATGGCCTCATCCTTCGTCAGCGTATGTACAGTCAGATACTCATCATCTTCCGTCCAGTACGCCCGCTCGCAGGGCCGATTGGCAATTGAACCATGAAGCGGGAACCGCTCTCCGTCTTCCTCGCAGATTTTACCCACATTCTCAAACCCACAGGTGGTTAAGAATCCTGCGGTAAAAGACTTCAGCCAATTCTCACCGTTACAGTCATAATACGCCGGTGCCACATAGCCACAAGGGGACATATAGCTTAAGTTGATTCCCTTAAACTTTAATCGTGTGATATCTCCGCAGCGGTCAGGCGAAACCACCAGTTCCAAACCTTTTCCGTTATTGATCTCATACAGGCGCATTCCGTCGCCTTTTCCACCAACTAAACGGTGTTCCTCCACTCCGAAATACTGGGTATCATGTCCGATATATGCTTTCATTACTCCGTCGTCCCTCCATTTTGTATAAAATCAATCAACAATCCTCCCAAAGCCACTACATCGATTTTCTTACTCATCACATCACCCTTTATTCTGCTGCAGGATACTCGTTGCAAAGAAGACGATAAGGTGCCTCATCCTCCTCGATCTCCGGGAATCTTCCCATGGGAGGATTGAATCGGTTATCGGTATTATCATCATTACACTGGCTCACCTCGCCGAGAAGTACAGGACCGGATCCTTCCTCCACCGCAAAATCGTGATACAAGAACTGCTGCACGTGGATGCTCTCACCGGGCGTCAGACGGATCTGTGTTCCTGCAGGCACGGTGTATGTGCGCCCGTCAGTATGTACGGTCACGTCAGACTCATAATCAATCTCCTCATTCGGCAGGGAATTATATACACGGATCAACACATTTCCGCCACCACGGTTGATAATATCCTCCGTCTTATACCAGTGGAAATGGTTGGGTGCATACTGTCTTTCCTTCAGATAGAGTAGCTTCTCCGCATAAACTTTCGGATACTTGTCTGCCATTGCTCGGTTGCCGTTGCGGATGGTGATTAAGGAAAAACCCATCTTGTCGAAGTCTCCCATTCCGTAATCCGTGATGTCCCATCCCAGCATGCAATCACGAACCTCATCGTACTCATGGCCGATGGTCTGCCACTGCTCGGGAGTAAAATGGCAGAACGGAGGAAGATAGCAGTGATACTTTTTACACATTGCCTCTAGTTCTTTTAGTGCTTTGTTAATTTCTGAACGCTTCATTAAACTAATCCTCCACATTATCAAATGATTTATTTTGTCACTATTCGCTTCCGCTTCTTGTTATCACAACTGCCAGCGCCGTCGGTAGTCAAAGGGATACATGCCTCAAGCCACCGATGGCAGAATTAGATCAATACACTTCCCGAAATAATCTCTTCGCCACTGGCCACGCGTCATCGGGATAGAACCGATGACCGCCGTCGCCCCTCACCAGTTGACAAAGCTCTCCTTTGCCAATGCTCTCGTAGGTGTTTTGCATCACCTCATAGCTCTTTTCCACACCTGCCAGCGGGAAAATATTGTCCTCCACGCCGCAGACGATCACCGCTGGACGGGGCGCGATCAGGCCTCCCAGATCGCCCATATTAAAATACTTTCGGATGCCCGGCACGCAGTTGCAGGGGCAGTGCGACATCGCCATGATCGACTCATCGTAAGTGCACACCGCGCAGGACGGCATGGAAAGACAGATTCGCTTCTCATAACAGGACGCGTAGAACGTTGCCGTACCGCCGCCGGAATTGCCCATGCAGATGATGCGTGAAGGATCGATATACTGTGTCAGATGAGCTTCGATCACATCAATCAGCTTATGTACATCCCAGACACGCTCGCCGATCGGAGTTCTGCCCATCAAAAAACTTCCCATCGCCGCATTCTCGGTAATGCCAAGACATGCGGGCTGTCCATCCTCAGTTCCTCCCAAAACGCCCATGTAACGCTGCTCCATAGCAATTGCGCAGAATCCTTCTTTCACGGCTCTCACCGCAAAGTCTCTGCCTCCGGCGATGGTTTTCTCGTCACTCTCATAGATCACCTTGCCCAGAGAAATATGGGCTCCCTTGGAATGACCCTGCAGACAGATGACTCCGGGGATTGGCCCACTCACCCCCCTCGGCACCAGCAACGTACAGGGAACATGGTAGCCCGGCTCGCTCTGGAACGTAAAGGAAATACTGGTGTAATCGTCCGTCTCTCCCTCGGCGGTCACTTGAAACTCCAGCTCACACGCCGGAAGCGGCAGACCCAAAAGTTCCTCCAGCTTCGCGTGGGCTTCCTGCTGCCAGTCCTCGAAGTTCATGCCCTCCTTGAAGGCAAGCGCAGGCTCCACCTTCTTCGCCAACTGTGAAATATATGCTTTACTCGTTAACATAACGGATCCTCCCATCAATTTACCCTGGTCACCAGACTCGCTGTTTGCATTCTGCTCTAACTAAACTTTGCTACCATAAAGTTAAAGGTGCTGCAAATGGCTCTGTCTGCCCCCATGTTAAAAATTCGTACCCTTATAAGCATGGACGATATTCTTTAATCGTGGCAACCAACTCGTCAACTGCTTTACTTATACGTTCTTCACCATGTTCTCTTGACATTTCTTTTGCTGTTTCAGTAAACCAATCATCACAATCATTTAATCGTTCGAGCTTAATTGATCCTGGATATAAATATTCCAAAGCTGAACATTCTTCTATCCCTGCATGATCTCCTAGTAATCCCAGTCTTTTAGGACTTCCATTAAACACTCGAATCCAGTTCCACGGATTATTCGTAGCGGACAGGTTTTGATAAAATTCTTTGTTTTCATTTTTCCCCCACCATCCATAGCCTTTTGTCTGCTCCAAAAACTCAAAAGTAAGTTTTTTTCCAGCCTTGATACATGCAGCCGCTGTAGGCAGGATCTCCTCTGTCTGATGGCAGATTAAAATATTAATATTTCTGAATCCACTCCACAGAAGTGACTTCAAGATATTGTATATATATCCCTCAAAAATATCCACGTCCATATTAATCGTGTTTTTTTCTGGTCCTCCAACCGCATAACTTGATACACCATACCACACCGTTGGAAGAATCATACAATCCATTTTTTCACCTATTTTTTCCATGATTCCTTTTGCAACAAGTGCATCGCAACCATATGGACATATAGATGAATGGTATTCAATGGTCCCAACAGGCAACAGAACCGGCCAGTTTTCTTTTTTTGCTTTTTCCACCTCTTCAGGATAAGAGTATGCCATATTAAATGTTTTTGTTTCCATTTCAATCCCTCATTTCTTTAAATCAATTTACATTAAACGTCGTTACTCTTACGCATCATCGGAATGCGGTAAGTCAGCTCTGCTTCAATCTGCTTTAATTTCCAGCGCAGACACTCTTCGTTAGTCGTGTAATCCATGCTTGGCTCCCAACCAAGACGAGAGTCGCATTGTACAAGCGGAATAGTCTCCTCCACATTCCTTTGTTCCTTATGCAAAATTCCCTCTAACTTATCCAAAATCAATGCAGCATTGGCTCTGGTGCCAGCAATCTGAAGTTTAGACAATAAAACATAAAATTCCTTATAATGCACCGTTGTTACTGCTGTACGGTACATAAATTCACCTAAATTAATCAGCTTCTTCAGCTTATCATTTGGTCTTTCTATCGTTTTTAAAACCTCAATTCCCTCTAGAAGTAAATCCCGCAGCTTCGAAAATTCTTCAATTTCCGCAAACAACCGTACCCCCGGTAACGAAGACATTAGATCATGATGCGTTGTATACTTAGCATGATAAATTGTATTTCCCCAAAAAGCCTGCGGAGGTGAAGGTATCTTAGGTGGATTCAGTTCTGTCGTCCAAAAAGGATATGATGGTCCTATTCTTAGGGTTCCATACTGATCCTCGTTTGTAGGGATACAATGCTTAATTGCCTCACTCCATATCTGCATTGCCCTATCCACTATTGCAAGATTTTCCGCTCCATAATCTCGCGCCAATAATTTTTCTAAAATATGTTCTATCGGCTTGACTTCTGTAAAGAAAGCCCACTTTTCCAGTTCTACTATGAAGGACGGATGGAAACCATAATGAATATTTTCAACCAAACCACACAACCCCCACTCTTCACGCGCCTTGAGGATTGCCTTGTATCTCTTAATCCACTGATATGGCATTGGCTCATACGGAATGACACCAAAATCCCATGTTCTTCCTGACGTATTGGAAATGGAATACAAACGCATACCTTTCTTCTTGGCTGCAATTGCTTCGCCACGAAAATATTCACCGGGTCCAACAAATTGCAGCGAATAATCTGCAATATATTCCGTCACTTCACCCACCTTAAACATATGAAACATATCCCATGTGGCAAGCAATGAAATGCCCTCCGGCAGTGCTTCAATTAACTTAATTCTTTCCTCTTCTGGCTGAAATCCCCAATTATAAGTACAAAAAATAATATCTGCGTCAGGCTTAAACTTATGCACTGCTTTTTGAATCATTGAAATAAGCTTTGGATAATCACAGCACGGCCACCACCCCGCTTTAATTTTCCCTATAGGAATATTGCTTGTAATATCCTTTGGATTAGAGCGCTGTAGCACTTTGGGATCTCTACTACAAAAATGAGCAGCTTCTCCTAGAAAAGTGATCCCCTTAATGCCTGGACACTTTTCAAATAATTCTCCGTACATTCTGTCGTAAAAATTCTGCGCTCCCAGATCATCCGGATGAGCAGTGTGGTTCATATAAATTTCCGCATATACATCAATACCATATTTTCTTGCCCTATCGCATATCTGATTAAAATCCTGATAACCAACCAATGTCTGATTAGGTTCCTTTATCCACAGTTCTACAGCATCAAAACCGTGATGAGCAATAATCGAAAGTGCCTCATCCGTATATTCAAAAGGCCCCATAGGCGAATGGGTAATTCGAGGAGAAAACAATGCTTTTCTTTGAAGCGTTTCCTTTTTCAGAAATGGTGCTTTTCGCAAATTCATCAAATCCTCCAGCATATAAAAGCCTTGCGCAACACCACGGTCATCATAACCCTCTAAAATGATGCCATCATCTCCCACGGTGATCCGGTGACCCATATATCCGCTCGCATCACCCAATTCCTGACATAATAAAACCTTGATACTCTGATGGCAACTGTCATGGTTAGTACCAATACCGGATGAAAGTTGCATAGAAACGCGAAGATAATCCATGAAATCTGTTGCTGCCGTCATGATAACTTCATTTTCATAATCAGGTAACAAAATTTGTATTCCATCCCTTAATACAAGTTCATCTCCTGTCGGTCTCAGTGCATAGTCCCTGCGATCCTTTTTATGAATCTGCCTCAGCTCTTGCTTAAATTCATATGGCTTTTCCATTTTCAACATATCTCCACCTTACCTTTCAGTTTACAATAACGGCATCACTACATCCAACAGTTCTTTCTTCTGTGCCTCCGTCAGTGATGCAAATGGCGCTCTCGCAGGTCCGAAGTCAAAGCCAAGTGCATCTAACACTGCCTTTTCACCCTGCATTACCCCTACCTTGCAAAGTGCCTGAATAATAATATTTGCCTCCTTCTGAATCTTTCGGGCTCCAGTCAAATCATTTTTAGCCATCATTTCACGGATTTTGATAAACTTTTCAGCCATGAAGTTGAAGGTGCTTCCGATAGCACCATCTGCGCCCATGGAAAGTCCGGCTAACAGCATTTCATCATATCCGTTATATACCAGCTTGTCCGGATATGCTGCCTTAAACTGCTCCAATGCAAAATAATCGTTAGAGGTATGCTTAACACCGATAAAACGATCATCATTTAAGAACTCTTTGATATTGTCCACGGTTAAATTCACACCGGAAAAAGCCGGAAAATTGTAAATTAACATCGGCAGTTCTACCGCATCTACGATATCGAAATAATATTTTTTAATTTCGTTAAAGGAAAACTTATAATAAAACGGTGCTACAGAAGACACTGCGTCATACCCCATCTCCTGCGCAGCTTTAGCAAGCCTGATTGCCTGCGCCGTAGAAATACAGCCTATATGCGCAATCAGGGTACATTTTCCCTTTGCTCTTCCACTTACTGTCTTCATGACGAGCAGTCTTTCTTCATCCGTCAAAAGAAACGCTTCTGCAGTACTGCCGCCTACGTAAAAGCCGTCCACGCCCTTCTTTAAATTGTAGTCTACCAGTTCCTCCAAAACCTTTGTATTTACCCTATTGCTTTCATCAAAGGGTGTTAATAATGCAGGGAAAATCCCCTTAAATTTCTCGTTCATTATAATGTCTCCTCGTCTTTCTTATTTTTACTAAATAAAATCACTTACATCGTATGCTCCAGAATAAAATCAACAATCGGTGCCGGATCCTCCAAGCCATGCGGGTGGTGACCACATCCTGCTTTTCCTAATGCCTTGATGCACAAATCATTTTCCTGATAAAACCGCTCCAGCACAATACCATTTTCCGTATACGGAACAACCTTATCACTATCTCCGTATACCAAAATGACAGGAATGTTATGTTCTTTCAGCAAAGGAAGCTTATCTACCGGATGTTCTCTGTAATTAATCAGTTCCGATTTAGAGATGCCACGATACTTATAAAATTCATCCCAAATACTTTCCTCTGTAGCAATTCCCATCTTACCCGGGCAACTGCAAAAATTCATGACCGGCGCATCCAAATACATTACAGAAACATTTTCCGGATACTTCGCTGCCAGATATACCGCCTCCATGCCACCGCAGCTCATGCCTACCAACACCGCTTTCGGGTTTAAATGATATTCTCCTGCTAGATACTTGATAAAGGCCGCCTGTCTGTCTACATTATCCTCCGTGCCCCATCTGTTTGTATTTTTTACATGTGCAAGAGTAAAACCATTATTGACCAGCTGAACCTCCACATCCGGAAATGCGCCAAAATATTCTGTTTTTAATACTAGTCTGCCATTAAACTTTTTCGGTAATACTACCTTGGCATTACGCCCATCAAATTCAAACTCTATCATTTGAAATCCATAAAAATCACCCATCCCACTCCGCTCCTTTTTGCTGAACTTACTTTCAAAATACATTCTCTCTGCACAGACAGTCCATAAGTCTCTCTATATGCCTATCCTCCTGATAAAACTCATGATTTCCATCAAACACAGTAAACTCCAACCAGTCTTCGGTGTCGTTCTCGCATATCCGGCAAAGCCTTTCGTATTCTTTTATGCTCTTACGATAATCAAACAGGTTATCCTCATTGCCTATCTCCAAGAAAAGCTTTCGCGGATGCACCAGACAGGCAATTTCTGCTTCTCCAAAGCTTTGAGCAATATCTCTAAAGCTCCAATCCACCCGTACCCAATGTGAGGCGTCACAGAAATAGGAGCAGGAAATAGCTGCTTTTATCCTGGTATCCAATGCTGACAGAAGCTGCGTGTAAAAGCCTCCATAGGACAGCCCTACCATGCCCATATTACCGACCCAAGGCTGCTTTTCAAAATAATCCAGAATCTTCATCAAGAAATAAATCTCTATTGCCGTAATGGAGCTTCCCACATTCTTTAGTCTGGCATCCAGCTCTTCCCTGTCATAAGCCGGCTTATACTGTTCCTTTGACCATAACAGGAGCTGTGGGGCAAATACATTAGCTCCCTGCCTAAAAATGCGTTCTAGCATATCGTTATAATTACTGGTACTGCCATAAGCGCCCGCAATCAGCTCCGGGGTGCCTAAACCGCCATGTTGTACCAGCACAAAAGGCCTCTTTACATTTTCCTCATGCCGGATCAGCAAGCCTGTCATCGTGACACCTTCCCATATCGTGAACTGCAAACGCTCCACAATACAATCCGGCTCCTGCACAAGCCTTTGACTGAAAACCTTGCAGGGAATGCGCTCTCTTTTCTGTGTCAATGGCCAGCCTAACAGTTCTGCGAATTTTCTGCGATATGTATCTTTATTTGCCATCATATCCTTCCAGACGGCTTCTCTGCCTTGTAAGGCTTGCTGTTCAAGCCCGCCAACAAGCTTCCCCAGTCCTTCCAGATATTGCCTTTTATACGGCTCTGAAATATGTTTTTCTTCCTCAAATTTCATACAAAATACCACATTCACTTTGCTTTAGTTTCCAATGCAAACATTCCTCATTAACACACCCGGTAGCGTTTTGTCTTCTTATATCGTATGTTTTATAATAAAATCAACGATAGGTTTTGGATTTTCCAAACCATGCGGATGATGCCCACAGCCAGGCTTACCAATGACTTTGATGCACAAGTTATTCTCTTGATAAAACCACTCCAGTACGATACCATTTGTTATACCCTTTTAACAAAATTTCTCCGCCTATGGCGGTAAACCACAATTAGGCGGAGAAATATTTAGTCTAATGAATGTCAATCAACTCAGCTGTGTTAATCAGCTGTCTATAAGCAGATTACATACACAAAGAGGAATTACTTCTGTCCAGCCATATAAGTGTCATAAGCTTCCTGCATCAAGGATACAAGTTCATCCACACCCATTTTATTCAGGCTTTCACAGTATGCATCCCAATCCTTTTCGATATCTGCTTTACCGGTAATCCATTCAGCCTTTTTCATGTCTACTGTAGAGAAGATATCTGTACGCAACTCACTGAGTTTGTTTGTTGCATCAGCAGTCATATAAGGACGAGGCCAGATTTCATCATTTAAGTATGGACGATACAATTCATAGTTTTCTTGCAGGCGCTGATATTCTTTTGTAAGTTCAAGCTTACCTGATGCATAATCAGCGGCAGTATATGCAGTGGTCATTTGAGTAATAAGAAAACTGCCGGCAGGCTTTTCCTGATTTAATTTATCCCATGCCACTTTATCTTTTTTCAATTCCTCATTGACCTTATAAACGCCATTTTCAACCGTATATCTGCCATCTTCCTCTTCTCCATAAGCCCATCTCCATGCGTTTTCGAACTTATAGAACTGGTCCAACCATGCCAAAAGGATATCTGCGTTTTCACAATCCTTTGTTACTATAAAATGATTCTTAGCACCCATTGAGCCCGGGTTAACGTACCAGCTGGGTTCATAACCTTCAACTTTAACCGGTAAAAGAGTTACATACTGATCGGAAGTAACAGCTGAAAGAGAATAATACTGGTATAAACCAATGACAGCTTCTTCACCGGTATATTTAGCATTAAATGTGTCTGCAGTTGCAGTAAAAGCTTCTTCCCAAATCAAGCCTTTCTCATACCAGTCATTTAATTTGATGATAGCATCCTTAAATCCGGTTGTTGTAGGTGCAAAGATTACTTTTCCATCTTCTACATAAACATAGTTCTCTTTTGCACCATTCTTGGTAGGAATACCATACAAGCCCAAGAAAGCTTCAAAATGATTAGCAGAGTGATCGGCCTTAACCATATACGGAATTTCGTCATCTTTGCCGTTTCCATTCATATCATTTTCCGCAAAGTAAGTTAAAACTGCTTCCAAATCATCAATGGTCTTAATGTCTTCAACCTTCCATCCTGCCTTTTCCACCCAGACTTTGTTAATAAACATAGGGCTCTCCAAAAAGTCTGCTTCCAAACCTGAATATTTAACCAATGTATAGATTTCTCCATCAGGGCTTGTCATATAACCAAGAGACTTCGGAGATTCAGAAAGAACTCGCTCATGGAAATTAGGCATAACTTCCGGATCCTTTACATAGTCTGTTATAGGCATTAACAGTTCACTTGCTACTAATTGGTCGATGTCAGCATCCTTCATAAAAGATGAGAAGATACCATCAGGCTCTTGATTGGACATAAACAATGCATTCAGCTTTGTCATAGTGTCTGTTGCAGGAAGCTTTACCAATTCAATCTTTACGTTTGTTGTCTCATACAGTTCCTGCCAGAATACGCATTTCTCCAAAACGTCCGGATCCGTATCAGCTGAACTTCTGTACGCAAGTTTGAAGGTGACTTCTTCCTTCAAAGGGAAGGTAATACCTGTATCCTCCACCTCTGCAGAAGTAGACTCTCCACTTCCGGAAGTAGTTGCTTCCGGGGACTGCTTTGTTGTTTCCCCATCGTTTGGCCGGCCGCAGGCAGTTGCGCTCAGCATCATTACTACTGCTAACATTGCAGCTAACCCTTTTTTGAAAACTTCTTTTTTCATGTTGCTCTCCTTTTCTTTTTTTATTTATTGCCTATCCTTTAACCGCGCCTACCATAACACCACGTACAAAGAATTTCTGTACAAATGGATAAATGATAACTAGCGGCACTACGGATACTACAATCACTGAAAACTTGAGAAGCTGCTTTTCCTGCATCAATTGTATGAGCTCTGCACTTCCCATACCTTCTGTCAGATTTGCATCCAGCTGTGCAGTTATGCCTCTGATAACCTGCTGTAAAGTATAGTATTTGGAATCTATCAGATACATTTCTGCACTCAAATAAACGTTCCAATGTCTCTGAATAGAATACAAGGCGATAATTGCCAAAAGTGCCGGTGACAGTGGCAGTACAACTCGCACGAAGAATCTCGTATATCCACACCCGTCCATTCGGGCTGCATCATACAGAGAATCCGGCACATTACCTTCGAAAAAGCTTTTTGCTACAATAATATTAAACACACTCACACAGGAAGGAATAATCAACGCTATTGGTGAATTAATCATTCCCAAAGAATTAATCAGCAAATATGTTGGAATAATACCGCCGCCGAAATACATGGTAAATACAAACAATGCCATAATCACTCTATGTCCCGGTAAGCTCTTACGAGATAAAGCATATGCTACCGGTATCTGCACCAAAAAATCTACAGCGGTTCCTGCAATTGTATACAAAATAGAATTTCGATAGCCTCTCCAAATATTTTTGTTTTCCATCAGTCTGGTATATCCATTCCAGTTAAAGCCCTTCGGCCAAAGAATTACCTCTCCGTTACCGATCGCTGTGGGTGAGCTTACAGATGCTATCAGCACATACCAGATCGGATAAATGCATATCACTGCCACTATGATCAGCAAGACATTGACTGTATAGTCAAATACCTTTTCTCCACCCGTCTTTTTCTTCATAAACTTATCATCTCCTTCACGCATTATATAATTGATGTATCAAGCTTTTTCTTACAAATCCAGTTTACTGCAAGCAGTAATGTTACATTGATAACATTCTGAAACAAGCCTACTGCAGCAGAAAAGCCATACTGGGTCTGCATGATACCCGTCTTATAAACATATGTAGATATAATTTCCGAAGCTGATAAATTTAGATCCGTCTGCAACAGAAGCATTTTATCTGCTCCCATTGCGAACAGATTACCCATACTCATAATCAGCATGGTTACAACAGTCGGCAGAATACAAGGAAGCTGAATATGCCAGATACTCTTAAACTTGTTGGCGCCATCAATCTTAGAAGCCTCTATCAGTTCTTCATCTACCGAAGACAATGCTCCCAAATAAATAACTGCGCTATATCCCGCACCCTTCCATATATCTGAAATAATATATATAGGATACACCCATCCAGGTTCTCCGAAAAAGTTAATTTTTTTCAAACCTGCATTACTCAGAAAAATATTGATAAGACCGTAATCTCCTGCACAAAAAACATTGATAATACTGACCACAACTACAGTAGACAAAAGATGCGGCAGATAACTGGTCATCTGAGCTACCTTTTTTATCCCCGGCTTCGTACAATTATGTAGCAGCAACGCAAGCACAATTGGTATCGGCCATGTGAAAAGCTCTCTTAACAAACTAATTGATATGGTATTTACAATAATGGTCTCAAACCACGTGCTGTTAAAGAAACGTTTAAAATGATAGAGTCCCACCCACTCATTCATTCCATATCCTTTACCGAACTTTACATTCTGAAAGGCGTTAACGATACCATACATGGGTCCATAGGAAAAAATAAGCAGTGCAGTCAGACCCGGTAACAGAAATAAGTACAATTCTCTGTGACGCCATATTTCCTTACGCAGAAATCTGGTCTGCATCTTACTTGTTGTTTCAGCTTTTTTTCTCATCATAATCTTCAACTCGCTTTCTTTGCTACTGCCTTAGTTTTACACCACGCTCCGTCTCTATGTCAATTCGACAAAGCGAATACAGACTTGCAGAATAGAATATCGTACAATGATTTTCCAATATTTCCTAATGTATTGCCAAAAAGAATATGTTGGACAGATAGAATATTTTTCTTTATTCAGCAAACAGCCCGTCCGTGAAATAAGCATTTGTACACGCATCCTTGCCGCGACAATCAGTAACGGTGATGCGTACAAACTTCCACTCCGGCTTTACCGGAAAGGCAGCTTCGGTAAGCAGCTTACCATCCTTTGCCATCAGACTTTTCGCGGCACGTACTCCCGTTGACATGGCGATGCGCTCGGCTTCTGAGCATTCGATGTGCACATATCCGTCCTCAAACCACAGTGCCTTTATCTCGGGTCCCATGGAAGCATAGAAATTGCCATCAAGCATTGCTTTGGTAATCGTTTCGTATTTGAGATTATCTGCTTTTATCACCGTAAATCCACCGAAGGAATCCACTGGTGTAAAGGGATCCCCCTTTGTAGACGGATGAACAAATGCATCATGGTTATCGTCTGCTGCAATACAGTAGATGCGTTTACCTCCACAAAGCATATCATCGTATACATCGGGAGCATAATCATTGTAACCATAGGCATAACCGGAATAGTTAAATATCTCAAGAGCATTCATACCTTCAAATTCCATATAGTCCGGATACCGCTCCATTGACCAATGCGGATGATTGTATGTCACAAAATATCCGGCTTCACGTCCACGTCGTATCATCTCATTAATGCATCGCGGTGTGTATTCACGCTCAAAAATCTCAGCATTCCGAAAAAACTCCGTTTCCTTTGGAAACCTTTCAGCATTCTTTTCGACATAACCATGAGGATCACCGTGATAGCATACCTGAGTATTTTCAGGCGTCAGCGAGATATAGCAAAGATGGCAAGTCATATGCCCGCCTCGCTTATCCATTGAGCGATAACGTACAGAAACATCTGCCTCATAACCAAGCAGTGCCAAAAAGTTTTCGTCAGTAAGGTAGGAATGATTGTACATCACATGATGATCTGTATAAGCAATAATCGAATACCCCTGCTTCATATATTGCTCCTTAAGCTCCTCCGGCGTCCACTGACCATCGGAGCAGGTGGAATGGCAATGTAAATTCGCCTTATAAAAATTGCCTTTTTCGGGAAGAAGAAATTTTTTCATCGTAATTACCTCATGTATTCATATTCCGCATTACAATTTTCTCTATTATTGTATCATACAGGTAAGGCAGTGGAGCTTACACCCCACCACCTTACCCAAAAGCTTAGTTTAATTTCATTTTTCTTGATACTACAGCAAATACAGCCACAACCATCGCTCCTGCTGCCAGCATAATCCAACGTAACATACTACTCGTATCACCGGTACTGGGATCAGCATCACTTTCACTGGTATCACTTTCACTGGTATCACTTTCAGCGGTATTACTTTCAACGGTATCACTTTCCGTGGTATCACTTTCTGTGGTATCACTTTCTGTGGTATCACTTTCCGTGGTATCACTTTCCGTGGTATCGCTTTCTGTGGTATCGCTTTCTGTGGTATCGCTTTCTGTGGTATCGCTTTCTGTGGTATCGCTTTCTGTTTCTCCTGTAGCAGGTGCAATCACATAACCACACTCCGTACAGATCTGTGCGGTAGTAGCCGTAGCAGCTACTCCCGGAGTATGAGCGGCTTCGTCTGTCTTTGCCAGACATGCACACTCATGCCAATGTCCATTTGCGTCAGATTTCCATGTAGTAGTGTCATAGCTATGAGCTTCCTCGCCATATTCTGCTCCGCAAATGTCACATACTGCTTTCTTGGTACAGGTAGCCACATTGTCGCCTGTAGATGTATGATTTGTAACATTCACCTTCACGCCTGCAGTGCTTTCCTGCCAATGACTGGTATCATCAGATTTCCAGGTGGTTTCCTCTAAGGTGCTCTTCGCCACGCTCCAAATATGCTGACGCTGAGCATGATGATTGCCTGCTACCTGCTCTGATATTCCACTGCCTACCAATACATAATCCTCTGTCACTGTTATAAACGGATCCACAATGTGCTGAATAGCCTGATTGTCATTAGTGTATCTGCTTTCCCAATGCCAAGCATCACCGAGCATTACCCAATTAATACCATCCGTTGTCTTTGCAACAGAAAGACGGGAACGAGGGATCGAAGAATGCGTTCCTACAGTCACTTCACCCGTACTATTCTGACACCAAACCAGATAATAAGTAGTATCATTGTCTGCATATTCATCTCTCATAAAATGCATGGAGGAACAAGAACATGGCAGATCTGTCATAGTCTGCATCGGTCCCCAGGTCACGCCATTATCAGCAGATTCACTGTAAACCATATAGCCATAATCATTATGAGAGCAATACATTCTCAGCTTGCCTTCTGCGGTCTCCAAAATCTTGGCTTCCGCAAACCTATTTTGCGTATTTCCTTCAACCACTACACCTTCAATATCAAAGGTAGCCATGGTGGACTTGGTCCATGTTACACCCTCATCATCTGAATAGTAGACTTCACAGAAGGTCCTGCATCCATTCAATCCCGCAGTACCGGCATCATAGCTCTCGACGAAGAAAATACGACCATCTGACATCTGTATCAAATTGTTAACATGATGACCTCCGGATGCGCCATTCGGATCATCCCCATATTTAGTAGGGCAGATCCAGCCAACAGGCTCCCATGTCTCACCGTCATCTGTAGATATATCTACACGCTCCCAGTTTACACCTGCATCCTCTTTTTGGACGTAACCCAGTCTCATAAGCTTACCGCTCTGAAGTCTTAAGAAGGTCGGATATCCTACCGCATCTGACCACATATCCCCAACATTTTCACGTTCCCACGTTTTACCACCATCATAAGAGAAAAAGCTTCCCAGATCGTAGGATCTACTCTGATATACCAGTGTTCCATCTGACAATTCTACAACAGCGCCACCCTCACGGAAGATTTCATCCGGCAGTTTGGTATGAACTACATCTTTCCAAATGGTTCCCTGGCCGCTAAGCAGAGAAATATTTACATCATCCACCATTGCAGATACACCCTCTGCATATACGCCTGGTCTACCCGGTGTAAGCTGTGTCAAATCATCTGCTTCCAGAATCTTTGTACCATTTACATACAGCTCAGCAGTTGCACCATTTACTACTGCCTTCACGTCTATCCACTGGTCAGCTGTGAACGCTACATCCTTGGTGGATGCCATGCGGTAACGCAGGAAATCTGCGCCACCTCGCACATCAATAAACCATTCCTTTGCATCAAAGTCATATCCTGCCTTAACCCAGGCATCGTCCGCTGTGTGACGAAGCAGTAAACCTACCTCACCACTGTCCGCTGCAGCAGCCTTCAGCTTTGTCTCAAAGGATACGTTTCTTTCCCATACATGCAGGTAGGATAAAGCAGTCTCTTTGTCTCCTGTAGAGAGCACCTTATTATCGCCATCTGAAGCAAATACCCATTTCTGAGCCAGCTTCTCAGAATCCGCTGTCCAGTAGCCTTCATCCGTGTCAAAGCCATCTGTAAACTGCACCGGATTTTCTACATTGTCAACCTCCGGCCAGCTCATCAGGCTATAAGGATACAGACCTCTCGCTACAATTCCTTCTTTAGTAATATTGGCAGTTCCATTGCCTTCTGCCGCCCCAGTGTCCAAAATATAGGCAAATAACTCCAGCGTGAGATCCATACATTCTCTGGCAGCCGCTACGAAAACAAGCTTATTGCCAACTCTGTCAATACGATATTGTGAAACCGTAAAGCTCTCATAAGACGGATGGAAGCGTCCGCCGATATCATAAAGCCCACTGGTTTCTGGCCGGTTCGTATCCCCAACCAAAATCTCATATTCCGTAGCAGGCTCACTGTCATATACGATAGGAAGCTTTACTCCGGTTCTCTGGTTTACTAATGCTACGATACTCTGGGCACATGTATACTCATTACCCATACCTTCTACAGGCACTACTACCTTGTAATTTGAAATATCATTTGCATTTATCTTGATATCAACAAGCTCAGAATCCGGTGAAAACTGCTCTGCCTCCTCCTTTGTTTTAAAGAAGTAGAAGGCCTTTATCTTGTAATCCGCACCTTCCTTGTCAGTATAAAACACCAGGGACATATGCGCCTTCTTCTGATAACGCTCAAGCATATCTGCCGGCATTTCTTCCGCAGAAGACAATACGAACTCTCCATTGGTATTATTTACTTTACTCGCAAACTCTAACATAGATGGTCCGCCATCGTTGGAGAGCTTCATCACAACATCGCTTACCCCTTCCGGATTGGTGGCAGAGTACAGCACCCTGATATATTTATACTCCGGGTCATAGATACCCGCTGAGGGGAATCCTACCTTGCCGATATACTGTGATCCTGCGCTCCATTTTGTCGCCGGATCAACATTACCATACTTAATATCCAGAGTACCCATTTCTGCATTTTGCTCTGCAGTACCATAATTTTGTATCAACTTAGGCATATAGTAGTTTGCTGTGGTAGCAAAGGAAAGTTTTTGATAATTTAGTTCCTGGATTTCGCTTGGAACTACAAAATTGTTTGCATCCTCCTCCGTTCTGAAGAAATACATGGACTTTGTCTGATATTTACCATCATTTTGTCCTTCCGCAGCAGAGAACATCAAGAACAAAGGCTTTTGTCCATCCGCCAATATTCCAGTCATGCTATCTGTCATTTTTAGTGTAGAAGACAATACAAATTCTCCATTCGTATCTGTGACCGGATCAAAGGCATAATCTACAGTACTTTGTATATTATCATAAAGTGCCATGGTCACACTTTCTGCTCCTGTGGGGAGGTCAGCAGCATACAGTACTCGGACATATGGATAGTCTGCACTATATTGATCCTTCACTCTAAAGCCCAGCCTACCTATATACCGCCAGCCTCTATTCTTGTACCAATTACTTGCATTTCCATATGTAATATCTAAGGTACCTGATTCTGTATTTACTGTATATTCACCGTAACCAGTAGCCCTTCCCGGCACAAAGTATTGTTCAGAATCCGCCATAGAAAGCTCCAGATAATCCGTCACCTCAACCTTATCTTCAATCATTGGAGGAGGTGTATTTACATCACCGCCTGTTACCATTTGGTCACTAAGCTGATAATAAACCGGTTTCTTTGCACCTTCTCCTGCATAGTCCGTAGCAAAGTAACGATAAGCACCATCATCATCCAAATCGTTTAACTGTAGCTTAAAGCCTAATTGTCCAGCATTCAGCAGATCCAGGATGCCGCCATCTGTGTGAGGAATCGCGGCCTCTATCACATATCCGGGCTCGGCACCTTCCTCAATAATGGTGGTCTTGTACTGGATTTTGGAATAATCTGTCGCCGCCATATCCTTGGTCAATCCATAGGCTCTGATACCATAAGCATCAATACCAACCTTTATTGTAGTAGGCGTCACTCCATCTATACCGTTATTCAGGCACAATCTGAACTCGCAACAGTCATTATCAAATGGATTGTCTTGTGAAACATAAAGCTCACCCCTGCTGCATACAGAATTGTCCTTAATATCTGCACAGATATAGAGATACGTATCATCATAGAGAAAATAAATATTGCCATGGTCATCAGACCATTCTGTAGCGTAAGCATTGTCGCCCACACCCGTAACCAGCGTCAGGGACTCCTTGTACATCTCGTCCACTTGTCCGTCAAAGAGAGGTGTACCCTTTAGGATTTCCGTCGCTCCGGTTTCTGCCTTTACATCGAATACGCCGCTGTTCCCAAACATAGTGCTCAATGTCATAAACAGTGCCATCACCAGACTAAAAATTCTTCTACCTTTTTTCATAATTGCATTTCCTTTCTTTAAATTTTTTTAACCGCACAAATGACAATCCCCCAAAAATCGTTACACAAATTTGTGCAAGGGTAAGTGCCATCCATATGCCGTTCATACCCATCCATTGCGGTAACGTCATCAAAAACATAGGCGTTAAAACAACCGGATCCACATAAATCAGCATATTTGAAACTTTCGTCCTGCTGCATGCGTAGTAATACGAACAGATAAATTTCACTGCCGCTTTAAATGGATAGGAAACAGCATAAATGATGAATCCCATCCGCATCATCTCCTCCGCCGCACCGGAAACTGCAAAAAGCTTTGGCATCACCACGATCAAAGCAGGCGTTATCGCAATAAACAGCACGGTAAATAGTGCCAGAATAATTGCGGAGTTCTTTAATGCCCTCCTTTCTCCCTTATAGTCCCCGGCTCCGCAGCAATAGCTGATGACAGGCTGAACTCCGTCGCATACTCCCTGAAAAACATAATCAATGGTATATACGGCATAGCTCATCACTGCATAGGCGCTGACAGCCGCAGTTCCTCCGGCTTTAAGAGCAAAATAATTTGTAAACAAAAGCACAACCGATGGTACGAAATTGATACCAAACGGAGAGGTTGATCCCGTGAGGATTGGCAGTATGTACTTCGGATTCACCCCGGGTTTCTCCTTGCGCTTCAGATTCCTTGATTTCAAAGCAAAGAGACACAGCACCATGATAACCGCCTGGGACGTTACTGTTGAAACTGCCACGCCGCTAAGCTTATACTTCTCCACAAGCAGTATATCCAGCAGCAGATGTATGAAAAGCCCCACAATGCAACATACCATGGAAAAATATGTCTTCTGCTCGTTGCGAAGCAATGCCACAAGACCGGAACCTACAATCTGAAATACTGCTCCGATACAAATGATGTCTGCATAGTCCACAGAATAAGCCATGACTTGTCCCTGTGCACCCATCAGCACCAAAAGCGGTTTATAAATCAACTTAAACAAGATGCTTGAAAAGATGCCCACAGCGACCAACAGGAAAAGCATGGTTGCCTTCACCTGCTCCGCCCCTGTATGGTCTTCTTTTCCTCTCATATTGTTCAACATAACAGAGCCGCCTACACCGATACCGGTTCCCAGCGAAGTGATAAATGCAACAATCGGCCACACAATATTGATAGCAGCCAGTCCGTCATCACCGGTAACATTCCCAATAAAGAAACCGTCAATATTGGTATACGTTCCCACCAGAACCATCGAGATTACGGAAGGGATAATAAACTTCGATAATCTAAACTTCATGTTCGACGCTTATCCTTTCACTCAATCACTTCCAAAACATGAGAAATATCCGGTATTACAACATCTGCCTGTTTTTCAAGGATGCATCTATTCTCATTACTCTTGGCAACACCAATTATCTTTATCCCGCCGTTTCGCGCAAAGCAGACGTCAGTCAGCGTATCTCCGACCATAACGACTTCGGATTTTGAAAGACCTGTTTTTTTACAAAAATCATGAATACAGTAAGCATCCGGCTTGGCAGGGTACTTGCCATCGTCGGTGTATACAACATCAAATAATGTGTCTATTCCCAGTGTCTCCAAGCATCTTTTCGTGACAACAGCATCGTCCGTTGTTACAACCGCAAGCTTTATCCCCAGCTGCTTCAGCTTGCTTAAAACATCAAAGATGTTTTCACAAGCAGGCTTTACCATTCCCACTTCGGAATTGCGGTGATATGCATCAATCGTAAGTCTGACCGCCTCCTCCTCTGTAATATCACACCTGTACTTCTCCAGAACCTTGTAAATCGCCTGTCCCATTTGGTTATAGGTGCCTTTGCACAAAACTCCATTGATGCTGGTAATGTTGTTTTTCACTCCCAAAACCGACAGCATCTCATCGGTCAAATCTGGCTTTTGCTTTACTGCCACCAGAACGTCTTCGATTGCTTTGTAGGAAATTGGTAACCAAAGTAAATCAAAATCCAGAAGGGTTCCATCCTTGTCAAAAATGATTGCTTGCGTCTTCATTCGCTTCCCACCTCTGTTTACACTTAACTATAGCTATACGGTGTTCCTATCAAACCCACTTCAGCAAAATCTTCATGGTTATGTCTGATAATCCAGTCAATGTATGACATGACCATTTTGGAGGTGACCAGATATCCAGCCGGTGTCATATGACCTCGGAAAAACGTTTTTTGGAACTTTTCATCATATGTAGGTGCATATTTCCAAAAATCCAACACATAGGTATTGGCAAATTTCTCTGCCAGTGCACGAATGCCCTCATTATAGGCATTTCTTCTATTTTGTACTTCCTCTGTACATTGCGGCTGATACGGCATGGTCATCAGAAATATTTTGGCCTTTGGCTGCTTTGTCTTAAGGGTTTTGATAATTCTGGCATAGTATACCAGAAAGCTCTGATTGTCCAGAGAAGGATTTTCTTTAAATGCCCTGTCCACATCTCCCACCTCAAAGCTTTTATTGGCATCATTTACTCCGAGAGCTATGATATACGCCTGGCACAGCTTGTCATAGCTGTAGACACCGCACTGGGCGGAAAAATTTTCCACAAATTCCTTTGCAGTCATACCACCACGGCTGAAATTGTATACCTTATTGCCCAGGGTTCTGGCCATGTACTGTCCCCAGGAGTATTCATAAAAGTCATGATAACCTCGAATACCCTCCGTGTAGGACTCCAGTTCACCACTGGAGAGACTGTCACCAACAATACCTATGGTACGGAAAATCCCGCAAAAGCCTCCATCGTTCACCAGATTGTCCAAAGGCTTTTCGCCTTCTATTCCGTAAAATTGATTCACGTCCATCTTAATCTCCTCCTGTCATTTACTGAAAATTCACATCATAAGTTAATACGCCCTTGGCCTCACGTTTGCCTGCCAAAACCTCCAATGCAGCATCGATATTATCTGCGCCAACGGAACCCATCAGAATTCTCGGAATATGCGGCAGTTCTTCCAGAACAAAAGGATTACCAAAGTGTGCCACCGTAGAAATGCGGCCGGTGTACTGCATCGCCTTGATCAGTGCTACAATGCGGTGGGTCAGATTATCGCTTCCCGTATAGGCAGGAGCCTCCGCGAAGGTGATGAAGATCACATCATCATATCCCAGGGAATCCTGCAATACATTGCAGTTTTGGTGGTTGGTCGGAAACTGATATATCGGACGCACATATGAATTCGGGAAAAGCTCCTCTATCTTTGCTGCTACTCTTGTAGGGAAATACCAGCCGTTTGTAAAGGTATCTACAGATACCTTGCCCATATCATTAATTTCGCTTTCATTGTGTACCAGCATGACAAAGAAGTACTTTTTATTACAAGGAATTGCAATATCTAATCCCTCATCTACCCTTGCGTGAACAGACTCACTGTTTATTCTGGCAAACTGTGTTGCATCATCGTCTGTAATCTCCGTATACTTCGGAGTCATTTCCAGCACCTTTTTCTGTGCTGCCAGAATACGACGTACCGCCTCGTCCAGTCGCTCGTCTGTGATAATGCCTTCGTTATAGCAGTCAGTCAAATCCCTGTATGCCTTTGCCGTTGAAAACCATGGCAATATAAACTCATTGCCCGCTTGCACACACATACCCTTAGAGCGGGTGTCGCCGAATTTCGCCTTGATGCCCATCATATCCAGCGCGTCTGTAATAGCAACCCCTTCAAAGCCCTGCTCACGGATAATATCAATCACCTTCTTGGACAAGCTTGCCGGATACTCAGAATCTATATTCGCAAACTTGCAGTGTGCGGTCATAATACCATCTAACAGGTCATCCTTCATAAGCTCCAGATAAGGGTACAAGCTGTAATCCAGAAGCTCCTCCTTGGTCATCTCGGAGTAGCGCTCCGCCATGTGGGAGTCAACGCGCAATGGATTATCTCCTCCCGGATAGTGCTTGCCTATTCTGAGTACTCCACCATCACGCAGTCCCTCGGCTTCCGCTTTGGCAAGCTCTGTCACTCTATATTTGTCACAGCCCAGAGAGCGAATATTAGTTCCGGTGGCGCCCCATTTATTTTGCATATCCAGGACAGGCGCGCATACGACGTTATACCCCATCTGTCTTGCAGTAATAGCTGTCACCTTTCCAAAGGTGTATGCAAGCTCCTCTTTATCCGCCATACCAATGGCATTATGCCTGCCTATCCGATATTCGCCAAGTCCGTTTTCCACGTCTGTCATAATCAAAATCGGATAATCTGCGGCTTCTTTGACCTTGGCTATAGCCTCCTTGCGCCTCGGAATCGCCGGCGGTATCCACACCGCACCAAGAGAATGATTGCGGATAAGTTCCAATGTATATTCCAGATTTTCATCAAAGCTTTCGTAATTATCCGTAGGTTTTAACGGACGGATAATTCCCGCCATTACCATGCCCAGCTTTTGAGCTGTGGTAAGCTCTTCAAATTTTAGTTCCTTCATCCTTTTTAACCTCCTATTCTCCCTGCTCCAGCTGTGACTCATAAATCTCTCTTATCTGCTTATGCTTACCCCTGCGACACCTAAAATAATTTCATTAGCAACCGCTTCTATCTTGATGCTTGCAAGCTCCTTATCTGAATCAATTCTGATTTTCTGCACGGTAGCATGGTTGAAATGATTAAAGTAGAAAATTTCACCCTCAGTAGTTAATGCAGATGTGAGCCAGTCATCAATATTTATCGGATAAACAAGCTTTTTATAGTTTTGCGTGCCATCCGCATAGGTAACCGTTATGCGGGCATTCTCCACATAGGATTGCATACAGTATGTGCTGGCAATAAACAGTACAGCAATCTCCTCTCCCTTTCCACTAAGTGGAATGGTGATGTCTGTAGGGAACACATCATAAATGGATACGCAGGCCAAATTTTCCTTTTCAGCAGGTGTAGCAAACGGTATGCCGCTAGGTGAATGCACGATACCACCTGAATTTCTAAAGAGCGTATCATCAATATAAACTATCTTTCGTCCACGCTGATTCCAGTTATGAGAATAACGGGCATTCTGGAATAATCCCATGGAAAAACCCTCAGGTCTTGGATATATATACGGCTGATTATGAACCTCTGTCATGTTACAGTTAAAAAATCCCGTCATATCAACCGGTTCAAACACCCTGTCTTTCAGGGGTTCCTCTATGGTTTCCTCCTTTATAATCTCATAATCAGCTGCAAGCCAAGCATCATATTCACCGGATACGGCACGAAGAAATAGCGTGTGATCTCCTGCTACATCCTTTGCTTTTGCATATACCTTATTTCCCACGATAGTAATATCCTCAAGAGTTTCCGAAACATCAAATACCTCGGCTAAATCAGCGCCCTTGACTTCAAAGCCAACCCTGTTTCCTGCAAGCACCGTATCAGGAGCAATAATCGTAAGAACAGGGCTGCTGCCATGCATAATGCGAAGTTGGAATCGGCCTTCCTTTCTCACCTCTATCATCAGAAAGCTGTTATTTGGAGCCGCTGCAATCTTATAATCAATCGGTGCTCCGTCCAGTAGTACGGTTTCCACCTCTGTGGAGCGCATAGGAACTCTTATCAATTTTCTCTCTGTCCTATCGCTGTAAACATTAAAAATTTCCTGATTGCCTCTTCTGGTATAGTGTAAAGCAATATCCTTTAAGGTTAAGCTTGCATGCTCCCATTCCGCCGGGAATCCGGGCGCAATATAGACACAATTGTCTAGATGGTTGATTCTGATTCCGAACAGTCCCTCTACCACAAGGCGTAAATAGGTACTGGATACATCTGAGAAATCCTGGTCACCCAGATCACAGGTGCCCATTGGAGACTGAATGTGCGCTGCCATACCCGGATTTCTACCGGTAAAATAGCAGTCCGCAATACCATCCAGAATTTTTTTGCCCTCTTCCTTAAGACCCAGCTTAAAATATACCAGTGCCAGATGGGCATTTTCTGCCGGGAATATGCCACAGTTGGAATACTGCTTCGGCAGCCACGCAGAGGAGTAACACAATCTGCCTTCAGAGCCTATCGTTATAATATTCTTCAAATGATTTTCTGTAAATTTCAGTGTCCTGTATGCCCTGAAATCATCAATCATGTCAGAATCCATCACATGATATACCGTAGCAAGCTCTATGGACGGGTGTATCAGGCAATTGCCTACTGTATCAAGAGATTCTGCGATGACGCCCTCGTTTGCAAGCCACAATTTCTCATTCAGAGCCTTCTTAATTTTTTCTGCACGCTTTGCAAAAATCTCACCATCTCTACCAATCTTCTTTGCAATTTTAGATAACACTATATTTGCCCGGTAGTTGTATGCGGTTGACTGGGCACAGCCTGCACCATTGTAATTATGACCGTCAGAAATCCACGTGTTTAAAACATTTTGATATAGGCCATCATCATCCGGATCGTATACTCTTCTCTCCCATTCCACCATGGAGCACAGCTCGTCATAGTATTTTTCTGCAATTTCCAGATTTCCGGACCACTCAATATAATAAAGCATCATATCAAGGGCACATTCCTGCATATTGTACGGCCCATAGACCGGTGTGAAATCCGGAAGGAAATACGCCGGCAGCCTGCCCACAGGATTCTCCATAATATGGAAGCGCTTGTCAAATCGCTCTCTGCCTTCCGGAATAGGTTCATCGTCATACCAGATGCGTTCCTCGCTGACATCTCCCTTCGTAATAAGTCCCAGATACATTTCCATGGTTTTGGCCACTCTGTCGCCCCAGCCCAAGGCAGTAGGCGCATACCAGTTTCTCCAGCCTAAAAATGGAGCATGGTAAGCAAAGGCTCCATGGTGGAAGGAATTTTTATGCCAGGAAGAATCTATTGCTATCACTGTCGGCGCAATGGTCAGATCCAAGTTTTTTTCCGGTGTGGTAACGTCAATGCATGCATATTTCGCATAAATCTGCTGCTTAATGTATTCGATAGGGTTCTTTCTTGCCAGCCACTTATTTAAAGTCTCTTCGTCAGAATTATGTATGGCAATAATATATCCGTCTAAGGTCTGTCCCGGCTCGATCACTGCGGAAATCCTTACCACCTGATCGTCCTCATGCTCCGGCTCACTTTCTAAAAAGGTGCTTACATAAGGCTCTGACATAGCCTTTGCGGAGCCACAGGCAAATTCAGCCGGAAAGCTGGTAGCCACGTACATGCTCTTGCCATCGGTATGGGTAATACGGGCTCGATTTTCGCCAAGCTCCACCACATTTCCTCTCGTATCACCTGCGGAGAAATAACGTCTTGGTTCACCTTTATACTCAAACCTGCCTATCACGTCGGTCAGGCCTCCAAAACCTGCCACGAAGTATACTCTCTGGTCGGTCGAAATTGTGTAATGCACCAGATACCCATCCTCCGGCAGTAACGGATAAGCTTCCATCTTCACGCGCACATCCGGAAACCAGGAAGAAATCTGGCTTAGCTCATATTCCATCCAGCCATTCTTAAATTCCGCAAGAATATCCTCCGAATTATGAAACCAGCGGGATGTTTGATCGATATCCTGTGAATAATAAAACCGCCATCGCCCGCCGGGTGTTATAGCCAGACCACTGTTTAGTACGCCACACTTTTCCTGAAACACGGAAAGCTTTTTGGTCCAGTCACAGACCGCCCCCATAAACTGTGGAGTATCCCCTGCGAAGGTAAAAAAACGTTCCGGTGTATCATCATTTACATGAGAACCATAAAGTGTTCTGTTAAAAACCTCAGAACTTCCGCTGATCGCATATCCATTATCCGTAGGTGTATAATGTGTATTTGATTTCATGACATCTTCTCCATATCTCAGTAATCCAACAAAAAGCCACCGACTATTTTGGTAAATTCTACAAATTTGTCACATTCTACATATTCATTGGTTTGATGCGCACCACCCGGACGGTGAAAATCTGCGCCAATTCCAAAGCAAACCGCACGTGGACTGCCATACAATACAAACATTGGCAGATCAGAAAGACACGCGCCTTTTTCACAAAGGTGTTTACCATTTTCCTCGCCTGCTTCCTTAAGCAGGGAAACGATTCGATTATTCTCTTCACTTTTTACATAATGGAAAAAGCGTGTTGTCTTTTTTATCTGCAGTGCACATAATCCCAGCTCCTCAAATTCTTTATCCACTGCCTTCTTCAATTCCACTAATTCATCGTTTATCTCAGACTCCGTTTTGTCCGTATAGTAAGTTACCTTAAAGTAACCGCTGTCCATATCCGTGCCACCTTGTCCTCCGGCTGCAAAGTTCATGATACGAAGCGCATTTCTGGCGACGATGGTACCAGCAAAGATAGGATTGCTCTCCAATTCAGCCCGTCTTCTCTCTGCAAACTCTCTGAAGTGCTTTTCTGCAAGATTAAGCCCCTCCAGCACCTTACTGCAATTATCCACAGCATCTTTACTCTTTACCTGAAACACTAATTCTCCGCCGCCTACACCGCAGTTCCAGATCTCAAAATTTTTACAATCCAGATTTAAATAATCATCACAAGGATATTTCAGACATGCTGCCAATGCTCCGTTGCTTCCGCCATGCTCCTCGTCACAATAACCGGTGAACAATAAATCGTATTGGAGCTCTATGCCCAGCTCTTTCATCTTCTTGAATAAAAACAAGCTGGCTGCAACACCGTATTTATCGTCACAGGCACCACGTCCCAAAATCCTTCCATCTCTTACCATGCCGCACAATGGGGGAAACGCCCATTTACTTTCATCGCCGATTTCCACTGTATCAATATGAGCAGCCAGCATTAATTTCTTTTCATGCTGCTTTCCCGGCACAGTGATCGTACAATTCCTTCTCGCTTCCAGGCCTCTACCAGCCAAATAATCCGGATGTTTTTCAAAGTCAAGAATATCCACAGGAGAGTATATCTCTGCCTGATACCCCAACGCCTCACCATAATTCTTGACATATTCCGCACATGCAGCTTCGTTTCCGTGTGAGCCGAAGTTCTCTGAATTTATCTGAATCAGACTCCCTAAGAGCGCAAATAATTCGTCCTTATCCACTTCTACTCTCTCGTATAACAACTGTTTTTGCGTCACTATATCCTTTGACATAGCGCCCATGCCTCCTCTAAATACATTCCATCGCTTGCAGCTTTCTGATTACTTCCACTCCGGCTCTTGCCGCCTCTACTCTGGATTCAAATATCATCAGAAAAGTATTTTTCACAAGCTCATTATGCGCTTCACACCCGAAGACATTTTTTAATCCCATTACTTCTTCTGCGTATCCATCCGCAAAGTACTCAGTTTTATATTGCTCCAAACTGTTAATGTAACCTTGTGTCAGGCACCAGCTGTCAAACAGGCTTTGGATTTTTTTGCTATCCTTGAGAGGCTGACATAAGCATCCCATGTATCTCATAAAATCCGCATTTTCTTCGCCTTGCAGCATAGTTACCTTCTCCAGATCAAAACTGTACGGATAAATTTCAAGTTTTACTTCATCGTCTGAAATATCCAGTTCACTTAAATAACCATAGTCCCAGGTTTTTCTCTTTTTGTCTGTACTTGCACGAGGGAAGAAAAAATTACCCATGCTATATACAATCGGCTTGCCATTATAATATTCGTAGCCTTGGGGGCAGTGCGTATGCATTGCGATCACAGCCTCTGCGCCCAAGTCGATAAAATGACGATACAATTCTACTTTGCCCGGCGAAGGGAATGGGTTGGTTTCATTGCCGCCATGGAAATAAATAATCGGCTTATGTCCTTCCTCCAATGCCAGTTTTATGGCTTTTGTAACTCTGCCCAGACGATAACCTGCAGTACCTGAGGTTGTATCGGTTGCTATACCAAATTCGTTTTCACATACTGCAATAATCGAAACATTTATTCCATCCTTTGAAATTTTAGCCGGACGATATGCTTCCTCGATATTCTTTCCGGCTCCGATGCATGTATAACCGCTTTCCGAAAGCATATCCTTGGTATGAAAAAGAATATCCTCTCCATAGTCCTTGGAATGATTATTTGCCATGCCTACAATATCCGGCTTTAGCGCATGAATATACTCAATAAAAGCATCCTCCGAAATCAGGTTGGGACCGCTTTTCATAATCGGTGTACTATCCGCCTTATTTCCAAAGACATTTTCCAGATTTACCATACTGAAATCTGCCTGTCCAAAAAGTTTTGCAGGCTCTGCCATGGCAACCTGCGCTTTTTCCTTTCCAGCGAATATGTCATTAAACCCAAATGACATATCCGCTGCAAACATAATTTTCATAGTTTTACCCTTTATTTCCTCTAGAATTTTAGCAGAGACTCAATCTTTACCGGCAAACCGGATGCAATGGATTTATTTGCTGCCACACCGGTAAGTATTGACATTGCTCCGTCCACCTGATTTGCCGCACGATGGAACTTATCTTCCTGCGGAGAGCCAAAAATATCATTTAACAAGATCGGATCACCGCCGCCATGGCCACCTTCTGCCTCCTCAATCGGAACTTCGTAAGCTTCATCAAACATAGGGAATACTGTAATTTTTTTGTATGCAGTTGCTCCTTCTTTTGCCTTATCGCCTCCTGCATTTACATAGGACTTCTCCAGAACATCCAGTTCCAATCTTCCCTTGCTTCCGTTAAATACAACCCGAAAACCTTCTTTTGAGATATAGGAATTTAATGAATAGGTTAAAATAGCATTGTTCTTGTAACGAACCATAACGCCCATGGTGTCTTCAATGCTGATTTCTTCAGAGAATACACTCTTATCACGAATATATCCATCTTCATGCTCCGCATTCAAATACAGCGCTGTCATCTCCGGGCTTGCTGCCATATCAAGATAGAAAGGATCTTTTTTAGCAATCTCACTTCCATGACAACGATAATAGAAGTCTTTTACTCCCCTTCTTTCTGCATTTGTTCTTCCATAGAAATTAAGAGATCCCATGGCAAATACCGTTTCCGGCTGCGTATTCAACCAGAAATTAACCAGATCAAAATGATGTGTTGACTTATGTACCAACAAACCACCACTGTTTTCTTTGTTTCGATGCCATCTTCTATAATAATCTGCACCATGTTTCGTATTCAAAAACCACTCAAAATGTACGGAAAACACATCACCAATCACATCGTCCATAATAAGCTCACGAACCTTTGTGTTATGAGGTGCATATCGATAATTGAACGAAACTCGAACCTCTTTACCGGTACGCTTCTGTGCATCCAGAATATTCTGGGCACGTTTCTCATCGATAGTCATGGGCTTCTCCGTGATAACATCACACCCCAGCTCCATAGCACGAATAATATAGAAATCATGTGTTCTATCAACGCTGGTAACGATTACACAATCCGGCTTAGTCTCCTCAATCATCTTATCAAACTCATGCTGCTTGTATGTCGGAACCTTTGCCGCACCTGCACTTTCCAAACATGAATTTGCATAATCCATTCTCGTCTGATTTACATCACAAAATGCTACGATTTCACTCGTGTCAGAATATGTCTCTGCTACTGCCTGATAGAAAAAGCGTGCTCTTCCTCCGGTTCCCACCTGCGCAAAACGTTTCTTATTCATATATAAATCCTCCTGTCTTATATCGGGGTTTTCCCTCCAGTATCATTTTACTTAAACTCATTTTTGCTTGCAATTTGCAAATCCGAATTTGCGTATGTAAAAAAGAATATCCTTCTATGCAGTACAGGAAACCAAATATTAAAGGAAATTGGACAAATGGAAAGTCTTGGACTTTCTGGTTTTGTGTTGCCTTTCCTCCACAAAAATGATATACTAACATTAGTAAAATAATTAGGAGCATTACTTATGACAGACAAAAAAAGACAAAAGAATTCAAAATCTTTAGTAGGTCAATATTGGCTTCTTTTTTTTATGAACACTTTTATCCCTATTTTTATCGTTTGTTTATCTCTGACGATTATCTTTCATGCTTTAAGAGACGAAATTATTAGTTCTAATTTAGCCTCTACAAAGCTCATTCAGCAAACCTTTGACCCTAAAATTAGCGAACTGGATAATCTGTCATTAATCCTAACTGAAGATATTTCTTTATCGAATTACGCATTAAAGAATAACACCACTTCTGCTATCAGCACGATTGATAAACTGGTGTCTCTTCAAAACTCTTTAAACGACATTATTATATTTACTAAAGATGATTCTTCCATGTACTCCTCTATCGGCAAAATTAAGGAAGCAGATTTAATATATCAAACTTTTATGAATGACTTACTTGCAAAGGGTTATACACCGCAGGAATGGATTAACAAGATAAGTACGGTCACCACACCAATTTTTTGGCCAACCAATTCCCTGACCAATCCGCCTCAAAACCTATACTTTTTTTCGCCCTTATATGATCGCTTTCAGCACGACGGCGCTTATTCCAGCCGTTCTTTTGTTATGCTGATCGACCAGAACTTTATCCATGACTTGTTTCGATCCTCTCAGACAGATATGGAGGAAAATATATTGCTGCTTAATTCCGACTTTGAGATTTTGAGTTTTTTAGCTCCACATGCCACGGAACATCAAATTCTGGTTATCTGTGAGCAGCTAAAGAATTTTCCGCAAGGCATTGAGAATGGTTATTTTGAGTCGGAAAGTGACGTGATGGTTTTTGTCTCTCACTCCACCCAAACAGGTTTTTATTATGTGCGGTTTTTATCGGAAAAGACAGCTTATCAATCCTTTTACCGTATCCTGATACAAGCCGTAGTTATTCTCTCACTGGCAATTATTATCGGCATTTACTTGATATTCAGAGGCATTAAGAAAACCTATTTCCCGCTTCGCACATTATCCAACTATATGCTTGATAAAAAGCAAACTCAAACAGAGACCAAAAATGAATTAGAGATTTTTAAGCAAATATATGATAATACCCTTGAGGAAAACATTGTTCTTTCCGAAACAATAAATCAATCCATGCAAGGTATTTACGACCACCTTTTGACAACTTTAATTAAGGGAAATTTCTCGACACAGGAAGCTTTTCTCAACGCGTGCAATAATCTTGGCATTCAATTAAATATGCAATATTATTGTGTATGTAGTGTAATATTTGAACATTCCGGATTAAAAAATGATGATGAAACTAACGATCTTTCGCATCTTTTGCCGGTCATAAAAGAAACTCTTCCGGATAATCTGCAGTTTTTAATTAAGGATATGACTCTTTCCTCAAAAGTAATTTTTCTACTTAATAGTAATTGTCCTGATTTTTCTTTTTATCATGGTGCAGTTGCTAACATGAAAAAGTGTTTGTCGGAATATTCAGACCTGACAATCAGCATAGGTATGGGTTCCTTAGTCGATTCCTATGAGCTGGTAAGCAGATCCTACATAGATAGCGTCAATGCTTTGGACTACCGCATGATATATGGTAAAAACTGCCTTATCACCCCTGAAATATATAAGAGCCAAATGCTTGAAATTGCTTATCCCACTTCTGACATAACGCTGTTATACACAACACTGCTTTCTCGCGACACACAGAATGCATTTAACGTGATTTGTAATTTGAGTAACTATATTAAAGAATCTGGTTGTAGCCTTCATACAGCGAAATATATTTGTTATGATATTTTCTCTGTATTAAAAAAGTTGCCAAACTTTTCAAGTATTGGATATTCCAGTAACCTTTCAAAGCATTTGGATATTACTTTATTGATAAACTTTGATACTATAGACGACTTTTTCCAGAATTTATTTAACATAGTTCAATATATATCAGACAATACAACACAACCTTTGGAAGATACTTCCTCTGACATTAATGAACAGTTAGTCCATTATATCAATGAACACTGTTTTGAATATGATTTCCAGATTCAAACTATGGCAAACCATTTTGGTATTTCTCCACAACATATGCGTAAGTTGTTTAAAAACTCTATGCATATTAGTCTTTCCGATTATATCTCTAAGCTAAAGTTGGAAAAATGTATGCAGTTATTGCGGGAAACCGATATGAATATGAATGAAATCGTAGTAGAAATTGGTAATACTGATGTGTCAGGTTTTATCAGATTCTTTAAAAAGAACACAAACATGACTCCGGGAGAATATCGAAAATGCCATCAAAAGATAAAGGCTTCGTCCGAGGAGTAGCATTTCTGTAGTACATACCTACCTCCCCCACAGTTGGGGGTACAGGTATGTACTACATTCTAAAATAAAAGAGAGCAGTCCTGCTAAAGACTGCCCTTTAATCTCTCTATGCTTGTTGCAACAAATGTTTTATCTTTACATTCCCATCTCTTCCTTCACCTGCCTAAAGCACTCCACAATGTAAAGGATATCCTCCTCAGAGAGTGCCGCAGAAAGCTGTGTCCTGATTCTCGCTTTGCCCTTGGGCACCACGGGATAAGAGAACGCTACCACATAGACCCCCTTTTCCATCATCCGGCTCGCCATCTCCACCGCCTTATGTTCGTCATAGAGCATCACCGGAATGATGGGTGTGCCGCCATCCATGACACTGAGACCAATCTCCTTGATTTTATCTGCAAAGAGTTTTGTGTTTGCAAACAGCTTTTCCCGCATGGAGAGGTCATTCTCAATCATCTCCAGCACCTTTATTGAACCTGCCGCAACCGCAGGCGCCAGCGTGTTGGAAAAGAGATATGGACGCGATCTCTGGCGAAGCAGATCAATGATCTCCTTTCTTCCGGAGGTAAAGCCGCCGGACGCCCCGCCCAGTGCTTTTCCAAAGGTACCGGTAATGATATCCACTCTGCCGCTCACGCCACAGTACTCTGCGGTTCCCCTTCCGGTTGCCCCCATAAATCCGGCTGCGTGGCTGTCATCCACCATCACCAGTGCGTCATACTCGTCCGCCAGATCGCAGATGCTCTTCAAATCAGCCACAATGC
>SVFG01000143.1 GCA_015056975.1 Lachnospiraceae bacterium
CCTATACAAAATAATTTGTTCCCCGGACCCCCGATGCGCTATTTTTCAAGAAAAATGGGCTGGATTCAAGTGGTTTTGGGCATATGTAGAAAAAAGTGCTTGTGGGAACCCCAATTTAGCCAAATCGGGTTTCTCTGAGATATATTTTCCCCTATAGGTCCAAAGACTTTATATTGAGACATTTTTTTGGGGATTTTCCGGCTGATAGAGTTTCTGAGCGGACATTTTTTCTGTATAGGTCCAATATACAACAAGAAGCCCACGGGGTGAGACGTTTATCAGAGCCACACATGAATGTGATGTGGCATATGCGCCGCTCCGGAAGAATAGAAGCATTATTCACACTGTTTAAAAATACCAGACCGAGACGTGTAGCGTAAATACCGACAGTAAACACCGTAAGCCGTAGCATTCATAATAAACAGGAAATACTCGCAGAAACATTTGGCGGGGAAAACAATGAGGAAACAATTCATGGGCAAATTAAATCTTGCAAACCTGAAAAAAACTATATATTACCTGCGCCGCAATGGTCTGAAAAATACCTGGCATGCGGCAAAAGAACGAATGGATGAGCGAAATGCCCTTCCCTATTCCTTTGTGCCCATAACGGAGGAGGAAGCAGCAAGCCAGCGCAAAGCGTCGGAGGATATGAACGTGACCTTTAGCATTGCTGTGCCCACCTATCATACCAAGGAAGAACAGCTCCATGAAATGATAGAATCCGTACTTGACCAGACCTATCCTAAGTGGGAGCTTTTGCTGGCTGACGCAAGTAGTGATGATTCCGTGGAGAAGGTGGTGAAAACCTTCGCCGATGACAGAATCCGATATATACGTTTGCTGGAAAATGCAGGTATTTCTGAGAATACGAATCGTGCCATAGAGGCGGCGTGCGGGGAATATACAGGGCTTTTGGACCATGATGATGTGTTGACGGCAGATGCCCTGTATGAAATGGCGGTAGCCATTGAAACTAAGAAAGCAGCGGGAGTAGAGGTAAAGCTTCTCTATTCTGATGAGGATAAATGTAACGGTGACAGAACACTTTATTTTGAGCCTCACCAAAAAGAAGATTTTAACTTGGATTTACTTTTGAGTAATAATTATTTTTGTCACTTTATGGTACTTGAAAGCGAACTGATAAAGAAACTGAGATTCCGCAAGGATTATGACGGTGCACAGGATTATGACCTGGCGCTTAGGGCAGTATCAGAGCTTTTGGGGAGTGAAGAGCAGATTGTACACATTGGCAAAGTGCTTTATCATTGGCGTTGCCATGCGGATTCCACAGCACAGAATCCCCAGAGCAAACAGTATGCATATGAAGCCGGGAAGAGGGCAGTTCAGAACTTCGCCGACAGCTATGGATTTGAAGCAAAGGCAGAACATTTGAAGCATCTGGGCTTTTATCGGCTGAAGTATAAAGAGAATCCGCTTAAAACAAGAGCTGACCTTGGAGCAGTGGGCGGAAAACTGATAAAGAAAGGCAAAATAATAGGAGGCAGACTTACCCGGCAGGGCGATGTTTATTACAGAGATTTGCCCGTGGCTTTCAGTGGTCCCTTTCACAGAGCGGTATTGCAGCAGGACGCAGAGGCTGTGGATATCAGATGTATTCAGGTAAAGGAAGAGTGTTACCCAATATTTGAACGGATAGTGGGGGTGCCATATAGGGAGACTGCGGTTTGTGAAAGCTACGGAAAGGGCGCGGACGGATGGAGAATATTTGACGTGTCCGTTTTGCCGGAAAATTCGGATTATGTGAAAATCAGCATTGAGTTGGGAAAAGCTCTGACAGATGCAGGTTACCGTATTTTATGGGAACCCGAACTGAAGAAAAATATGTAAGAAGAGATTGGTATGGAGATTAGAACGGACGGGGCTTGAAATGGTCAGAGTTTAAATCAGGCAGGACCCACACGATGAGAGGATAGGCGTTATGGAAAAAGTAACGGTGGTTATACCTAATTACAACGGAATAAAGTACTTAAATGATTGCCTGGAAGCTCTCTATGTCCAAAGTGCAGAATGTGGCTTTCGCGTAATTGTGGTAGACAATGGTTCCACTGATGGCAGTGCCGAGCAGGCAAAGGAGAAATTCCTTCAAGTGAAGTGGATTTGTCTTCCGGAAAATACCGGCTTTTGTCATGCAGTAAATGAGGGAATTAAGGCATCACAGACGGACTATGTACTTTTGCTAAATAACGATACTAAGGTTTATGAGGGCTTTGTACAAAATCTGTATGAGGCGATTGAGAAGGATAAACGCATTTTCTCTGTCAGTGCAAAGATGCTTCAGTGGGATAATCCAACACTTGTGGATGATGCAGGTGACCGGTACTGTGTACTGGGATGGGGATATGCGAGAGGCAAAGGAAAATCTGCTGCTGATTATGATAAATCGGTTAATGTTTTTTCTGCGTGCGGCGGTGCGGCAATATACCGCAAATCGGTGTTTGAAGAAATCGGCTGTTTTGACGAGCTGCATTTTGCTTATATGGAAGACATGGACATCGGTTACAGAGCCCGCATTTACGGATATCGTAATATATATGAACCTGCGGCACAGGTGTTGCACTTTGGCAGCGCTTCATCAGGTTCCCGCTACAATGCCTTTAAGGCACAGCTGGCAGCAGTCAACAATGTATATGTTATCGGCAAAAACATGCCACTCTTACAATGGATTTGGAATCTGCCGTTTTTGTTGCTTGGCTTTTTGGTTAAGTTTTTGTTCTTTTGCAAAAAGAGAATGGGTGGATTATATGCAAAAGGCGTATGGAATGGACTTAAGAGATGTTTTAGCAAAGAGGGAAGAGCGCACAAGGTGCATTTTCGCTTTAAGAATTTGAAGCATTATTTGAGGATACAAGGCGGTTTATACCTCGATTTATTTAGAATGTTCATAAAATCTTAAGAATTATCTTCATATTTTCTTAACTTGTGTCTTTTATAATAAGGAGCGTAATCAATTACGGTTTTGTATATTCCGGGTGGTGCTTATGATAAAGGACAATCAAAAGGTATTTAACAGATTGCTGATTTTGATGGATGCATTTATCACAGCGGTCTCGTTCATTCTTGCTTATTATATAAAATTTTATATTTTTGAACATGGACCCGGTATCGGAGTATTGCCCGTAAAGGACTACTTTATGCTCTTGGTATATATTGTGCCGGGGTATCTGTTTTTGTACTTTAGGTGCAAGGTATATACGCCGAAACGAACGGCAACGGGAAGACATGAGGTATACCGCGTGTTGCAGGCCAATACAATTGGTATCGCGGCATTAATCATTATTCTGTATATGATTATCCATGAGATTAATTACTCCCGTTCGGTAATGGCTATTTTTTATGTCACAAATATTTTTCTGACGGCATGTGCAAGATTTGTACTTCGGAAATCGCTCCGGTTAATGCGCAAGAAGGGATACAACTTAAAGCACATTTTGCTGGTGGGGTATTCGAGAGCAGCGGAAGAATATGTAAACCGCATTTTGGAAAATCCTCAGTGGGGATATGTGGTGTGCGGCATTTTGGATGACCATATTCCGGCAGGAACTCTGTACAGAGGAGTTAAGGTGTTGGGAAAGCTGGGTAATCTGGAAGTGATACTTCCGGAGAATAAGCTGGATGAGATTGCAATTACCCTGGCACTGAAGGATTACGACTTTTTAGAGGGAATTGTGGACACCTGTGAAAAATCCGGTGTGCATACCAAGTTTATTCCGGACTATAACAGCCTGATTCCGACAAAGCCTTATACCGAGGATTTGCAGGGACTTCCGGTTATCAATATCAGATATGTGCCACTTACCAACACCGGAAACAGATTTATGAAGCGAGTGGTTGATATTGTCGGTTCGCTGTTTGGTATTATTGTGACCTCACCGGTTATGCTGATATGTGCGGTGCTGGTGAAGCTGACAAGCAAAGGTCCCGTTATTTTTAAACAGGAAAGAGTAGGACTTCACAACAAGTCTTTTTATATGTATAAGTTCCGCAGTATGGAGATGCAGTCTTCCAAGGAGGAGAAAAAGGCATGGACGGTAAAAAATGATCCCAGAGTCACCCCGGTAGGAAAATTCTTAAGAGGTACAAGCTTGGATGAATTGCCTCAGCTGTTTAATATTTTGAAGGGAGATATGAGTCTGGTAGGTCCCAGACCGGAGCGCCCTTTGTTTGTAGAGAAATTTAAGGAAGAGATTCCCAGATATATGGTAAAGCATCAGGTGCGACCGGGACTTACAGGCTGGGCACAGGTGAACGGCCTTAGGGGAGATACTTCCATAAAGAAAAGAATAGAGTACGATATCTATTATATAGAGAATTGGACTTTAGGCTTTGATATAAAAATTATTTTA
>SVFG01000144.1 GCA_015056975.1 Lachnospiraceae bacterium
GATTTTTTGAGTTTGATACGTAATAAAGTTTTATATATTTTCTTCTATCTCGTCAGCTGCATTTATTATACCATGTAACAAACCTGCATTCTACTAGTAGATTCCCTGACATTGACACCTTAATCTCCCGAAGCTTTGCTTCCACCTCGTCTGCATACTGCTGTAAGCCCTTTTCAATAAAAGGGATAAAGTCAGCATTTACATTGGGCATAAATCTTTACCTTATCCATGAAGAAAGAATAATGCACTCCCTCAAAGGTAAAAGAAATACGCTCCTTATGCCACAGATAATCACGAAACTCCTTACGCTCCGCACCAAACAAGGTCAGAGGCACACCTGCATATAAGAGGCTCATAATCCACCGGAACTATAGAAGTCTCCATAAAAGTATGCTCTCCCTTAATGGAACTCCAGCCATGATCCAGTGCAATTTTAACAGGTGCCATAGTTGTTTCAGTCATAAATAAATTTTCTCTCATAAAATCCTCTCTTTCTCCGGCATAATAACCGGTCTGCATAATATTTTTGTTTTGTGTTGCAGTCGCTCCTGCATTAGTGATACTTGTAAACAATCTCTCCATAAATAACCTCCTCCGCAAGCTGTTTTGCCTGCTCTCTTATTTTCCACATTTCCATAGTGGAATGTGCATCCTTTGGCTTATGCTTCACCAGATACTTCTCTACAATCCTATCTAGCATCTCATAAGCCTCCTCATTTACTTTCTTTGCCTTAATAAGAAGCTGATCCAGTCTAATATGATGACGATACCTATCAGGGTGGTTTTCCTTCATATAAGAAATCCACAGATGACCGTATTTCCCTATATCAGTAGATGTCACAACCAAATCCATATCTGAATTTCGTATCAATAACATCCATACCGATATTCGGATACAAAATACCATCCACCTCTCTATAAGTACCGCCCAGCTTCTCAAACATTGAAATTTCATTACTCACAATCTTAACTCTCCTTCCATAATCCAATTAATTTTTGATAATAAAAAAGCCCACATACCTGCATTTCTACAAGTACATGGACTTATACTTTTATCATCCTCATCTGATGATTCCTATTCGTTTGTACTACACACTTTACTACACACTTTTTATGATAAACTACACACTTTTACGATAAGTTACGATACTTTTGCGATTTCTGCAAAAGTGCTGTAAGCCTTGTAAATACTGCGTTTTTCGAGGTTTGGGAGAGTCTTCAAAACAGGATAGCCAAGAATTCAATAAATTCCTGCTTGCACAAAGTTCTAAAGTACCAGTTCCATACCAATCTTTTGCGGAACAAGTCCCATAGCCTCATAAAACCTCATGGCGGACGGATTACAGCTCCATACATTTAACGTCAGGTTATAGCAACCGCTTTCTTTTGCAAGTTTTACCGCAGCTTCATATAATTCCTTTCCGACATGTTTCCCACGGCACTTTTCATCCACACATATGTCATCAATATAAAAGGTCTTTATATCCGTCATAACTGAATGTTCCGTGTATTGCTGCAAAATTCCAAAGCAATAACCCATCACTTCATCTTTGTCATCTACACAAACCAGTATGGGACGTTCTTCATCCTTTAACAATTCCTTTAGTTCATCTGTCGAATATTTTCTGCCAATCTTAAAAATATCAGGTCTCCCGTTATGATGCACAAGGTCAACCTGCGAAAGTAAATCGCCTATTTTCTCTATGTCTTTTTCCATTGCATATCTAATCATATTTTACACCTTCTCCAAGCTTTCTGCCATACAAATCCGCTTTATCGCACAATTTTATTAAGCCCCCACCCCGCTTGGGATGAAGGCTCAATTACACACTCTTTTACAAATTACAATTTGCAGATATCCGCTTCCGTTATAAGATGGAAACCGGCATCCTCAAGTGCAGCTTCTGCAGCAGCATTATCCTCTACACGAAGTACCACATAGGCATGCTTCTCCGTACGTGCCATAAACGCGTACAAATACTCCACATTAATGCCCGATTTGTCAAGCACATTAAGTGCTGCAGTAAGTTTTCCGGGCGCATCACCAATCTTAACGCCTACCACATCAATAGCTTTTACAAGATAATCCTTTTCCTGCAATGCCTTCATTGCCGTCTCTTCATCATTTACTATCAGTCGTAAAATACCGAAATCCTGCGTCTCTGCAATAGAAAGAGCTCTGATATTAACATTGTTTTTTGATAAAACATCTGTCACGGAAACCATGGCTCCCTTTTTGTTTTCCACATAAACGGTTAACTGCTTAATTGCCATAATGTTATCTCCTTTCAAATTTAGATTAATTTACGCTTATCAACGACACGTACTGCTTTTCCTTCACTTCTTGCAATGCTCTTAGGCGCAACAAGATGTACGGCAGGGTTGATTCCCAGCATGGTCTTCATGGCATTTGCCAGCGACTTCTCCATCTTAAGCACGTCACCCACCTTATCCGTGAATTGCTCAGGATTCATCTCCACATTTACATCAAAGGTATCCGTATTATTTACTCTGTCTACCACAATCTGATAGTTGGGCTGATAGCCTTCATTTAACAGAACGGTTTCAATCTGGCTGGGGAATACATTTACACCTCTGATAATAAGCATATCATCGGTTCTTCCCATAGGCTTAGCCATCTTGATCAAGGTACGTCCGCAGGAGCATTTCTTACGTGACAGAACACAAATATCGCGGGTACGATAACGCAGAAGAGGGAACGCCTCCTTGTCAAGAGCCGTAAATACCAGTTCTCCCTTTTCACCCTCCGGAAGCACTTCTCCTGTATCAGGATTAATGATTTCAGGGTAGAAATGGTCCTCATTCACATGCATACCGGTCTGCTCACAACACTCAAATGCAACACCCGGGCCGGAGGTTTCTGTCAGGCCGTAAATATCATATGCTTTAATACCAAGAGTTTCCTCAATACCTCTTCTCATTTCTTCTGTCCAGGGCTCAGCACCGAAAATACCTGCTTTAAGAGGGATATCCTCCGGTTTGTATCCCTGCTCCTTTAAGGTCTCACCTATGTATGCCGCATATGACGGTGTACAACAGATAATGGTTGCACCAAGGTCATTCATGAACTGAATCTGACGGTCTGTATTACCGGAGGACATGGGAAGGGTCAAGCATCCCACCTTGTGGGAGCCGCCGTGAAGTCCTGCGCCGCCTGTAAACAAACCATATCCGTATGCTACCTGACATACATCCTCGTCGGTGCCGCCTGCCGCAACAATGGCACGTGCACAGCAGTCTTCCCAGAGATCCACATCATTTTGTGTATAAAATGCAACCACACGACGTCCGGTTGTTCCGGATGTAGAATGAATACGTACACACTCATTAAGGGGTTTCGCCAATAGTCCGTAGGGATATGCATCACGCAAATCTGCTTTTGATATAAAGGGAAGCTTATGTAAATCTTCAATTCCTTGAATATCCTCCGGCTTTACACCCTTTTCGTCCATGAGGTCACGGTAATACTTCACATTCTCATAAACATGCTTTACCTGTTTTACAATCTTTTCAGATTGAACCTTTTTCATTTCCTCAACAGGCATCGTTTCCATTTCTTGCTGATAGTAATTCTGTTCCATTTTCTGTCTTCCTTTCCTATGTGTTTTTTACATCGGATTATGCAAAAAAAGTCCTCTGCATTCCGATTAAGAATACAGAGGACGAGATATCTTTATTTCTCGTGGTACCACCTCAGTTCGTCGTCATCTCACGGTAACGACCTCGTCGAGTACTAATATACCCTAGTTCTGTGACGGGAACACCCGTTGCATCCTACTTAAGACTTAACTTGTTCAGCGCACTGCTAACAGAATGAATTCGAGAAGGACGCCTCCATTGCCTCGCACCAACCGGCAACTCTCTCCAGGTTCTTTCCAACCTACTACTTTCTGCTCATCGCATTTGTTTAATATGAACTTTACAAAAAGACTATACCACTCTAACGCAATAAAGTCAAGATAAAATATTCTTGAGATTTGACTGAAATGCCGCTATGATCAACCCAATATTTCACCATTCTTTACTGTATATTTTACTCCGTTGATGGTAACTTTTCCGCTAAAAGTAAAATCAATTTCACTTTTCTGTACATACCAGTTCTTACCCAATACACTTGCGGGTCCGGTATAGTTAAATGTTATAATACCATTCTCCACATACCACCACTTCTCATTTGCAAAGGCAAGTCCGTTGTAATTTAAGTTTACCTTACCATCTTCTATGTACCACCAGACGTCATTGAAATAGTATACATTTTTGTAACTAAAATCAATTCTTCCTCCCTGTACATACCAGCTGTCATTGTTGTAGTCAAACAGACCGCAATAATCAAAA
>SVFG01000145.1 GCA_015056975.1 Lachnospiraceae bacterium
TGGCAGAGCTTTTTGCCATGTCCTTTTTTGCAAACGCAAGGTCTCGGGGATTGACAGTTAATCGTTAAACTTATATACTGAATATGTATGCAATTTTATAGGAATGTTTGAAAGAAGGTAGAAAAAGTGAAATTATTTGTAAAGGATTCAGCATTTTACAAAAGAGTGGCAGTCATAGCCATTCCCATCTCTTTACAGTCCGTGATTACCATTGGTGTCAATCTGGCTGATACGGTAATGGTGGGAGCTCTGGGGGAAAATACCCTGTCGGCTACGGCCCTTGCCAATCAGTTTGTAAATATTTTTCATATCTGCTGTATGGGTATCGGTATGGGAGCCAGTGTACTTACTGCAAGATTCTGGGGCATGAAGGATATTCAGTCTTTAAAGAAGACAATAACCCTGATGCTTCGGTTGTGTATCGGACTTGCAACCATTGTATTTATGCTTCCCACCATATTTGCTCCGGAATTTCTGATGAAGATTTATACAAGGGATGCGGCAGTTATTGCAGAGGGTGTTCTGTATTATAAATGGATGATTCCCTGCTATTTGTTGCAAGGGCTATCGCTTACCTGTACCATTGTGCTGCGAAGTGTGGGGCAGGTAAAGATACCGCTTTACAGCTCCATCGGTGCATTCTTTGTAAATATTTTCTTTAACTATGTATTTATTTTCGGTAAGCTTGGATTCCCTGAAATGGGGATTGAAGGTGCCGGTATCGGTACATTGATAGCGAGATTTTTTGAGTTTGCCTTTATCTGCGGTTATTTCTTTATCCTTGATAAAAAGATTTGTTACCGTATAAAGGATATCACCATGAAGTGCAGGGATTTGCTGCATGATTACATAACCATCAGTCTTCCCGTATTTGTTTCAGATACATTGCTTGCGCTTGGTAACTCTGCAGTGGCAATGGTTATGGGAGAAATCGGAAAACAATTTGTATCTGCCAACTCTATCACAGTGGTTACCCAGCAGTTAAGTACCGTATTGATTCAGGGAATCTGTCATGCAGGATGTATTATGACCGGTCATACCTTAGGTGAGGGTGATAAGGAAAAGGCACAGGAACAGGCTTGGACCTTCTTTAGTTTGGGTGTGGTAATCGGTGCAGTGGCAGGTGGTATTATTCTGGTTATTAGTAAGCCGGTTATCGGTATGTACAATATTACCGAAGAAACCAGAATGATAGCACAGCAGCTGATGAATTCCATTGCATTGATAGTAGTGTTCCAGGCAGTAAACAGTATTCTGACCAAGGGTGTACTTCGCGGGGGCGGTGACACCAAGTTTTTGATGGTAGCGGATATTCTGTTTTTGTGGATTGTGTCTGTTCCTTTCGGAGCGTTGGCAGGACTTGTGTGGCATCTGGATGCGTTCTGGATTTATTTCCTGTTAAAGCTGGATCAGGTTATCAAGGCTGTATGGTGTGTGTTCCGTCTAAAGAGCGGAAAGTGGATTAAGACAATTTCTGCCAAAGAAAGTGAAGCAGCCTAGAAAGTTGACATAGAAGGTATTTATTTTAAGGAGGGTTATTATGCAAACAAAACAAAATCAGGCAATTACAATGTATCCGTTGTTCTTTGATCCGATTTACAAGAAGGTTCAATTCGGCAACGTGGATGGAAAGATGTCTCTTTACTACAAGGATGACAGATGGGGCGTACAGCTGTTGGAAAACGGCGATGTTACCTTTTGTATGCATGCACCGCAGGCGCAGACCGTTGAGGTTGCAGGCGTTGGCGGCAGCATGACCAACAACAAAATTTCTCTTACAAAGGATGAGGAAGGCTATTTTACAAAGACGGTTTCCGGCATCGCACCGGGCTTTCACTATCATAATTGGTTTGTGGACGGTGTGAAGATGACCAACCCCAATGCTCCGTTTGCATACGGGTGTTTTGGTGCTACCAACTTCTTTGAGATTCCGGCACCGGGTCAGGACTTCTGGTTCTTAAAGGATGTGCCTCACGGTGATGTGCAGATACATACTTATACCTCATCCGTGAATGAGCATGTAAAGAAATGCTGGGTATATACTCCCCCTTCCTACGGTAAGGAGGAAGGAAAGAAGTACCCTGTTATGTATATTCAGCACGGTGTTGGCGAGGACGAGACCGGCTGGATTTGGAATGGCAAGCTGAATTTTGTCATGGATAATCTGATTGCAGAAGGTAAGGCAAAGGAAATGATCGTGGTAATGTGCAGCGGTTATGCCTTCTGTGAGGGAGAGGACCCCGTATTCTATCCCGGCGATTTTGACAGAGAGCTTACAAGCGATTGTATTCCTTACATTGAGAGCCGTTTTGCGGTAAAGAAGGGACGTAAGAATCGTGCAATGGCAGGTCTTTCCTTAGGCTCTGCGCAGGCAACCCTTACGGTATCCAAGCATCAGGATCTGTTTGCCTATCTGGGCTCCTTCTCAGGGGTTCGCAATGATGTGCTGGATCGCATTTTTGAGCAGAATGAGGAGTATCCCATGGAGGCTATTCTGTTGACCTGCGGCGTGGGTGAAACCGGTCTTGTGCAGGGACAGAGTGCTTATGAAAGCAAAATTGCAGAGCTTGGCATCGCAGGCGGTCATCGTCACTATGAGGGATTTCATGAGTGGCATGTGTGGAGAGAGAGCTTAAGAGATTATGCACAGCTTTTGTTCTTGGAAGATTGCGGTGATGATGGTGAAGAAGCTTTTGAATATATGGAGACCTCCATTTCCGAGGAGAGACTGTATAAGCAGAGTAAAGAAGAGCATATGCTGATGTTTGACCCGATTTACAAGGGCTTGATTTTCCTTGTGGATGAGCAGGGCAGACCGGCAGGAAAATACAAAGATATTCATCCCGGTGTAGAGATTGTAAGCGACGGTGTTGCCAATTTCTGGCTGGAGGCAGCAGGAGCCAAGAAAGTAGAGGTAGACATCTGGGGTGTTGGCAAATTTCCTCTTTCTCCTGCAACAGGCGAAGGAGAGGAAGGACTGTGGACTGCAACTGTTTCCGATATTCCTCAGGGCTTCCACTACTATACCTATTTTGTAAATGACACCATGACCGTAAATATGAATGCACAGATTGGTTACGGCGGCTTCCAGGCAATCAACTATTTTGATATGCCTCAGACGGATGTTGATGTGCAGAGAATGGATCAGGTGCCTCACGGTACCATCCATATGAATTATTACGAGTCCAATCAGACCGGAAGAACTAAGCTTTGCTATGTTTATACTCCCCCTACCTATGAGGAGGAGCCCGACAAGCATTATCCGGTACTGTACTTACAGCATGGCGGCGGTGAGAACGAGGTGGGCTGGATTTGGCAGGGCAAGATTGCCAATATCGCAGACAATCTGCTGGCTCGCGGTCAGATGCAGGAAATGATTATTGTAATGACTACAGGCTACGGCTTCCCGGAGGATAAGCCCCATCATCCTTCTATGAGTGCCTTTTTGCAGGAACTTCCTGAGTGCTGTGTACCCTTTATTGATAAGAACTACAGAACGATTGCAGATAATAAGCACCGTGCGCTTGCGGGACTTTCCATGGGTGGTATGCAGACCCAGAAGATAGCATTCCATCATCCCGAGCTGTTTGCATGGGCGGGTATTTTCTCCGGCGGTCTTGTGATAAAGAATGAAGAGGATGATTACAGTGATATCCTGTTTAATCCCGAAGAGTTTGCGAAGAGATTTAAGCTTTTGTATGTGGCCTGCGGAACCGAGGAAGGCTTCTATCAGGATACGGTAGCCAAGGAGAAGGAAGTGCTTGCACACAATGTACCTATTGTAACTTATGAGCATTACGGTTTCCATGATTGGACCTTCTGGCGTTATTGCGCAATCGACTTTTTGCCGAAGCTGTTTGTTTAGTGCGATACATCAATTTTTCTATAGGATATGTCATTACCCTGTTTTGACGGATGGCTTATAATGGATGTATTGTGAACATAGAATGCTTTGGGAGGACAAAGAGTATGTTGTGGCCATTTTTAATGAAAGATTGCAGTATTGCAAAGGTGGAGCGAAAGGATGATTGTCTGTATCTGTACTCTGACAGAGGTTTGCACAGACTTGCGCCTATGAGCGACAAATCCGTACGCATTACCTATACGGAGAGAGAGGACTTTTCAACTCGCGAAAAGCCCGGCGTTGTGGCAAAGCAAGCCGCAGGTAATTGGCAGTATACAGAGGATGAAAAGTGTATCACCTTAAGTACGCCTGCCTTGAAAATCGCAATTGACAGGCAGAGTGCATCCTACACCTACTATGACAGGGAAGGAAAGCTGTTACTTCAGGAGAAG
>SVFG01000024.1 GCA_015056975.1 Lachnospiraceae bacterium
AGAAAAGGTGCAGGAGCAGGTTTACGAGCAGTTTGAGGTGCATCTGGAGCCGGAGGTTATCTTTTTGGGGAAATTTTAGACGAATGAGGTGCTTATGAGGTTTGTAGTAGTAACAGGTATGAGCGGGGGCGGTAAAACAACTGCCCTTAAAATGCTTGAGGACGCGGGTTTTTATTGTGTGGACAATCTCCCCGTGTCTCTGATAGAGAAATTTGTAGAGCTGGTAGCCATGCCCAACAGCGAGATTGCAAAGGTGGCGCTGGGGCTGGATGTGCGTGCGGACCAGTCCTTTGAGGATGTAACCCGTATTCTGGAGCATCTGAAAAATACAGGTTATCAGATTGAAATTTTATTTATGGATGCGGATGAAAAGTTTTTGATTAAGCGTTATAAGGAAACAAGGCGCATTCATCCCCTTGCATTGGACGGCAGGGTGGAGGAAGGTGTTCGTAAGGAGCGAGCTGTTTTAGAGGACGTGAAAAAGATAGCAGACTATGTGATTGATACCTCCCAGCTTCTTACCAGGGAATTAAAGGAAGCGCTGGATAGAATTTTTATCAACAATGAGGAATATAATAGTCTCATGGTTACGGTTATGTCCTTCGGATTCAAAAACGGTATTCCCTCGGATGCAGATTTGGTGTTTGATGTACGTTTTTTGCCCAATCCCTTCTATATTGATGAGCTTAAGAAAAAGACGGGCAATGACAAAGAGGTTCAGGACTATGTCATGAGCTTCGAGGAGGCAGGAGTCTTTTTGGAAAAGCTTCGGGATATGATAAGCTTTCTCATACCCAATTACGTGAAGGAGGGCAAGTACCGTCTGGTGGTAGCAATCGGCTGTACCGGCGGCAAGCACAGAAGTGTGACACTGGCAAATGCGTTATATGAGAGCATGAAAAACCGGGGTCAGTATGGCATGAAGCTATATCACAGGGATGTAACAAATCAGGGAACATAAGGATTAAAGACATGTCATTTTCAAGTGAAGTTAAGGAAGAACTGGCAAGACAAATCAGTCCAGCAAGACATTGTCAGCTGGCAGAACTGGCGGCAATTATGAACTTTTGCGGACAGTACGGCAGGGATAAAGAAGGTAATTATACCATTGGATTTCAGACAGAAAATGAAGCTGTTGTGAGAAAAGGCTTTACATTATTGCAAAAAACATATAATATAAAGAATGGTGCGATAATGAATGAGGAGCAATTACAGGCCGTTTTATCCAAAATAGGTGATTTGGAGGAGCCCGTAAATGCGCTTCTTGTGAAGAACTCCTGTTGTCAAAGGGCGTTTTTACGGGGAGCATTTTTAGCCATCGGGTCCATGAGTGACCCCAATAAAGGCTATCATTTAGAATTTGTCTGTACCGGAGAGGACAAGGCTTTACAGCTGCAAAGTCTGATTCAGGGCTTTGATATTGAAGCCAAGATTGTCCTTCGCAAAAAATATCATGTGGTTTATCTCAAGGAAGGTGCAGGTATCGTGGACCTTCTGAATGTCTGTGAAGCCCATGTGGCACTTATGGATTTGGAGAACCTGCGTATCGTAAAGGAAATGCGCAACTCCATCAACAGACGGGTAAACTGTGAGGCTGCCAATATTACCAAAACGGTAAACGCAGCTACCAGACAGATAGAGGACATCGAATACATTCGAGACCACTACGGTTTTCAGAATCTGCCGGAGGCCCTACGCCAGATGGCAGAGGTTCGGTTGGAGAACCCGGATGCGCCCCTTAAGGAGTTGGGTGAACTGTTAAGCCCTCCTGTAGGAAAGTCCGGCGTGAACCACAGGTTGCGCAAGCTTGGTGAGCTTGCAGAAAAAATCAGAACGTAAGGAGGAAGAAGAGCGGTGACTACAAAAAACATTCAGATTCAGTTAGAGCATGGCCTGGAAGCAAGACCTGTTGCCCTTTTGGTGCAGGAGGCAAGCAAATATGACAGTATTATTTACATCCAGTCAGGGGACAAGAAGGTAAATGCAAAGAGCATCATGGGTATGATGAGCCTTGGTCTTGACAACGGCGAGGAGCTGGTTGTTTCCGCTGACGGTGCGGACGAGCAGATGGCAGTGGACGGCATTGAGAAGTTCTTAAGCTGTCAGGCATAAATCAGGTAATTATTTAAATTAATAATATACAAAATGGAGGTAACAAAATGTTAGTATCTGCAACAGAAATGCTGAAGAAAGCAAAAGCAGGCCACTATGCAGTTGGCCAGTTCAACATCAACAACTTAGAGTGGACAAAGGCAATTCTTTTGACTGCAAAAGAGTGCAAGTCCCCTGTTATCCTTGGTGTATCTGAGGGTGCAGGCAAGTACATGGGCGGTTACACTACCGTAGTTGGTATGGTAAACGGTCTGTTAAAGGATTTGGATATCGATGTTCCCGTAGCTCTTCACTTGGATCACGGTAGCTTCGAGGGCTGCTACAAGTGTATTGAAGCAGGATTTTCATCCATTATGTTCGACGGCTCCCACTATACAATCGATGAGAACGTTGCAAAGACCAAGGAATTGGTAGCAGTAGCTCACGGTAAGGGCATGTCCATCGAGGCTGAGGTTGGTTCCATCGGCGGTGAAGAGGACGGCGTAGTTGGTGCAGGCGAGTGTGCTGACCCCAACGAGTGCAAGGCTATTGCTGATTTGGGCGTAGACTTCCTGGCAGCAGGTATCGGTAACATCCACGGCAAGTATCCTGCAAACTGGCAGGGACTCAGCTTTGAGACTCTTGATGCAGTTCAGCAGAAGACAGGAGATCTTCCTTTGGTTCTTCACGGTGGTACAGGTATCCCCGCTGATATGATTAAGAAGGCAATCAGCCTTGGCGTTGCTAAGATTAATGTAAATACCGAGTGCCAGCTTGCATTTGCTGAAGCTACCCGTAAGTATGTTGAGGCAGGCAAGGATTTGGAAGGAAAGGGATTTGACCCCCGTAAGCTTTTAGCTCCCGGTGTAGAAGGAATCAAGGCTACCGTTAAGGAGAAGATGGAACTGTTCGGTTCTGTAGGAAAAGCATAAATTACCCCATAAATGGGAGGATGCCAAGGAACAATGTGTTCCTTGGCATTTATTATGAAAAAGTTTATATGTTTAACAATTAACTGTTGCTTGCTGTCGTAATTGTTATTGTTTGATTATAGTATATGCAATAGATTTGTACAAAAAATGTTCATTCGTTGAACTTTAATTGAATGAATTGTAAACAAAATATGAACAATTACAGCTTCTCGGGTTCGGGATAATCCACGCCGAAGGTGTCAACAGTAACGGATTTCATCACCTGACGCTCTAAAGGACGGTCGCTGTAATCGGTAGCAGTCTCCGCAATTTTGTTTACCACATCCATACCCTCAGTAACCTTACCGAATGCTGCATAGCTTCCGTCAAGGTGAGGAGAGGTCTTGTGCATAATGAAGAACTGGCTTCCTGCGGAATCGGGATGCATAGCTCTTGCCATGGAGAGAACACCCTCTGTATGCTTCAAGGTATTGTTTACACCGTTCTGTGCAAACTCGCCCTTGATGCTGTAGTCAGGACCGCCCATACCGGTGCCTTCAGGACATCCGCCCTGAATCATAAAGCCACGGATAACACGGTGGAAAATCAGTCCGTCATAAAAGTTCTTCTTGATTAAGCTGATAAAATTGTTTACGGAAATGGGAGCAACCTCGGGGTAGAGCTCAAGCTTGATTACGTCGCCGCTTTCCATGGTAATTGTAACAATAGGATTTTGTGCCATAATCGTTTCCTTTCATTTTTGAATTTAAATATGCTATAATAAAGCTTAGATTATTTTATCACATATTAAGGAAAAAGCAAATGGCAAACTATTTGGAGCAGACAATTCGAATAATTAGGCATGAAGCGCGCGAGGCAGCGGAGATGGCTGGGATACAGGAAAGCGCAGGAATAATGGAGTTTGCAGGCGCGCCGAATGCGCAGGCTCCCGCTACAGATTACACTCCGGGACGCTTCCGCGGCATCCCCACACTCTGGATTACGGATGATGAAGAAACTGCCAGAAGTCTGTCAGACAGGGGACAGGCAGTGCTTATCTATCTCCATGCGGGCAATAAGGACAGTGATTTTGCGGGCTTTGTCTATGCGGTGGAGGATATCGGGGAGCTTGACGATGATTATCTGGAGAAGGTGTACAGACGTTTCCTGGGAGTGCCGTGGGATATTCTGGAGACGGAGAGCTGCTTCTTAAGAGAATCTACAGTGGAGGATGTGGAGGCGTTCTATGAGATATACGGAGAGCCCTCCATGACACGCTACATGGAAAACCTCTTTGCGGACCACGAGGAGGAGCGCGCCTATATCCGGGAATATATCAAGAGCCAGTACGGCTTCTATGGCTTTGGCATCTGGACCGTGCTTGAAAAGCAGTCCGGACAGGTTATCGGTCGCGCCGGGCTCTCCTACAGGGAGGGCTATGAGGAGCCGGAGCTTGGTTTTCTTATCGGCGTACCCTGGCAGGGCAAGGGGCTTGCCACAGAGGTATGTCAGGCAATTTTGGAATACGGCAGACAGCAGCTTGGCTTTACCCGCTTCCAGGCCATGGTTATGCCCGAAAATAAAGCCTCCCTGCAGGTATGTGGGAAGCTTGGTTTTCATATAGCCGACACCCTGACGGAGCAGGGGAAGGAGTATTATCGGTTGGTGGTGTGAGGGTCAGAGGGTTAAGCAGAATACAACCCATTCTACCTCATGGAACAAAATACAGTCAGCACCAATTGTGCCATCGTACTTCTGCACCTCCTTGAGGAGATGATGCAGTCCCAGACCGTGATTCAGACCATCCTCCTTGGAACGGTCCTTCTTCGTGGAGTAGTCCTTGCGGAAGAAACTATTTATCTCACTTGCAGAATAATGTACAGCGGAGGGGTTGCGGACCTCGAAGCGTGTGCGGCCGTTGTCCGAAGACAAATGTACATAAATACTGTCCCCGGGCTTGCAGGCTTCAATGGCATTTTGCAACAAAATACAGGTCAGGTCTGCCACAACACTTTCTGGGGCATGACTTTGCAGCCGGTGTGCCACCACATCAAACTGAATGGTAACAGGCACTTCTTCTGCCCGCAGAGCCAGATTGTAAAGGGACGCCGCCAAAAGAGGCTTGTCAATCAACAGCAGGGGATAGGCATGCAGGGGATGGGAATAATCCTCTGTATATTTGTTCAGTGCCTCTCTTAGCTCCTCATAGGTCTTACAGGTCTCAGTCAAAAAGCGCAGGCTCTGGAGACGATTGGAGTACTCATGCTGACTGGCGCGGATATCGTCAATCAGCGATTTGTATATGGGAAGGTTCTTTTGGTAGGACACAAGCTCCTGATTCCTTGCGTTCAGCTTCTGGTCATAGTAAAGAATGCAGGCGTTTGCAGCCGCCAGAAACAGTACCGCAGATAAGATGACAGAGGTATTGCTAAATAAATCTGTGGGATTCAGCTTAAGTACCAGCATGATAATAAACAATACAATATAAGTATTAATCATGATGAACCGGTAGGGCTTTGCGGCATGGCTGATTCGTTCGTAGAGATTGCAGACCGGAGGAATCAGATGCAAAAGGACAGCCAATAAAAGCGTCAGCAGATTCCCCACGTAGGGAAGTGCAGCTTCCGGAATGGTAAAGGGAAGAATGCTCATAAGGGCTGCGGCAACAAATTGCAGCATGGCAGCCAGAATATAAGTTACTGAGAACAGAAGAACGCCGGAAACGGGGTTCTTTCTTTTGTATACCAACCAGATATAGGTAAGATAGATAAGCTGTCCTAAAAGCCATGCAAGGAATTGAGAATTGGGAGGAATGCTGCCCGTTATCAGCAGGATGAGCAGGCAGGAAATCATATCTTTTATAGATGGTTTTACCCCCAGCTGCAATTGTTTGCGTACAATAAAGTAAATAAATACATATTCTAAAAATATTAGAATTAGGCTACTCACATATTCCATAGAAACCTTCTTTCATCAAATATAATTTTTTAGTACATCCAGATAGGCGCGTCCTACGGGGATGCAGTGTTTTTTTATATTAATTGATTTGGTTACCCGGTCGTAATTCTCTATCAGATTGCCGTTGACCAGAAAGCGCTTGTGACACCTGACAAAGGGGGAACCCAATGTGTCCGAAAGCTGTTCCAGGGAATACTCTCTGGTAGTGTAGGACGCCTCTTCGGTATAAATGGTCAATGTATGAGACTGTGTCTCTGCAAGAAGAATATCCCTTGCAGAAAGCTTGTGCTGTATCCGATTCGTATCGGTGAAAACAAAATTGTTGTCCAGAAGACCGGTAAACAGCATTTGTTCAATCTGAAAGATAATTGCCTCGGAGGTATAGGGTTTTGAGATGTAATTATAGCAGTGGAAATGGGAGAGGGCATACATTCCCTGGTCCGATACCGCTGTCAGAAAAAAAATGGGCACGGTAAAATAGACCTTTTGGCTCCGGATTGCCTCGGCAATCAGAAAGCCGCCCCGGTCTCCCTTCTCCTTGGAGAGCTGAATATCCAGAAGAAACAGTGTAAAGGGTTTACCTGTGGTCAGAGACTGTGCAATCAGTTCCATCGCCGCATCATAGGAGTCGGCAGTATCAACTTCCCAATAGGCATATTTTTCCTTTATAGCGTTTTTTAACACCTGCAGCTGCGCAGGTTCATCTTCAACAATCAGTATTCTTTGCAAATTTTCATACCTCGCTTCTGTAGGTAAGTATACCAAATATCTGCATATTTGAATAGCGTAAAGTGTGTCGTTTGGGTCGCAAAACATGTCGTTTAGGGCGTTTTGCCGAAAAGCCATAGACATGAAAAAAGTTATCGATATAATGTGAGTTGTAAGTACCAATTACTAAGTACTGAAAAGCGTTATCATGCAAAGCATTCTTTCTGTGGAGTACATTATTAGAAATTAGGAGAGAGAGGTTCTTGTTATAGAACCTCTCGTTTATAAAAATGAAAAAAATTATTATGTCATTAATCATATTAAGTTGTCTGTTGCTTTCCGGTTGTGGTAATAAGCAGGAAGCGGTGGAAAATACGGTTGTTACAGATTGGGAGAAAGGCTTCACAGTATGGAATACGGTTGAAGAGCAGCCGTTATCCGTAGTGGCATATGAGGATGTTACGCATACTGATGTGCAGGGAGTGACTTTTCAATATACACCGAAGTGCGTTGTAAATGATAGTAGTTATTATACATTGCAACAGATGATTGCGGATGGTCAGTACAAAAGCTTCATGGAAGTACATGCTGTCGGAGAGGAAAAACCGGTTGTGTTAGAGCTTGATTTTGCAAGCTGGGAGTTGACGGACGGTGTGATATGGAGCTTTGATGTAATCCCGGAGGGGGAACGGAAGGGATATGTATTTGCCGTGGGTACCGATTGGACGGACATGGCAGATGGCAGCAGATGTCCCGGGGCAAGTTATCTGGTGTATGTGGATGAAGAGGGTAAATTTGTATCCAAGGAGAAATGTACCCCTAAACAGGGAGAGGTAACCTATCAGGCGGTTTTTGTTGACGGTGAAGGATATGTGTATTTGCTTGAGAATGATGGGCACAGCGTGAGAGTATTGGACGAGAGGGGAAAACAAATTACAGAATATTCCTGCCCGGAGGGCGAGCAAAACCGCATTTTTACACCGATAAGAGATGAGCGCAATCAGTTGGTAATACCGATGAAGCTTGGAGCAGAGAATAAGGTGAAGCTGCTCTATAGGAGCGGGAAGGTTATGAAGGAGCTTGCATCACTTCCGGGCAATATGACATTCTGGTATTCCATGGCAGAGAACCGGATGTACTGTGGGAATGGAGAGGACGTATATTGCTGGAATGTGAGTAACGGGCAGTGTAATAGACTGTTCGCAATTGCAGATACGGGAGCTCTAAAGACAGATTCCGTTTATATGATACTGGTGGAGCAGAACGAGATTTGCGTCAGAGTAGTGTCCAAGAAAGAAGAATTTGCCGTAACAATGGGAGAATTGTCAGGAAAAGAGGCAGAATCCCTACAGATTGCATTTGTGGCGGGTGAAAATGAGCTGATCAGTAACAACATGGTAAATTATAATAGAAAAAATCCTCTGTATCAGGCATCCTGCGAAATCCTGTCCGAGGAAGAACGGGATCGTGTCCTGATGGAGGTTGTAAACGGTGGGGGACCGGATATTTTGTATGTATCGCAGGAGGATATGGAGAAGCTGGCTTCGCAGGGAGCATTGGCAGATTTGGGTCAGTATATCTCTGAGCAGACAAGGCAGGTGATTGCTCCGGGGATTATAGAATTGGGAACATATAAGAATAAATTTGTTGGAATTGCAACAGATTTTACGGTGAGAACACTATACACCTCCAAGGAGACTTGGGATAAAGAAGGCTGGAGTCTTGAGGAGATGTTTACACTTGCAGAGGAGAGGGATGATACCACTGAGCTTATGACCTTTCAGTTCGGCAGTATGGAGCCGGAGCTTGTGCTGAGTTATTTGTTGACAGACTCTCTGGAAGCGACACCATATGTGGATATGGAGAGTGGTAAGAGCCGTTTTGAAGAGAAGAATTTTGTGAAAGTGCTGGAAGCGGTGAAAAAGTATGCGCCTAACGAAGGAGGCGCCGGCATGGAGGGAGAAGACAAAGTTGCAAAAGGAACATGCCTTGCGTTGTATGATCCTGTATTTGAGCCGGATATTTTTTTCAGAAAGCTGTCTAAAATAGGGGATACAGGCTATGCAGTGGGATTCCCGGCTGAGGAAGGATATGGTAACTATATTGCTGATACCGGAGTGTTCGTGGTAAATGCGAATGCTAAAAATAAAAATGCCATAAAGGCTTTTTTGGAGTTTATGTTGTCTGTTGAAACACAGGCAAGGCTGGAGCACAGTCTCAGTGTAAGGCAGGATATCACGGATACCACAGTGATTTATAATGCCGATGCGGAGAAATATTTCTGGGTGGTAGGCGGGACAGATATGATATTATTGGATCAAAAGTCAGACGGAACTACATACACAGAGGAATACAAGGCGTTTATTAAATCCTGTGTACCGTCAAGAGGTAACGGGGACATCATGAAGATTGTGGAAGAGGAAGCGACTGCCTATTTCGCAGGAAGTAAGGATGCTTTATCGGTAGTGAGGCTGATAGACAACAGGGTACAGCTCTACCTGGATGAGCAAAAATAATAAAAATCCTCCAATTATTACAAAAAACCATACCAATTATTACAACTTGCCCACAGAAAGTAAGAAGTATGGTATAATAAATTGCTAAAATTTTACATTGAAGAGGGGCATTAAAATGAAAAGACAAAAGAAACAATTGATACAATGGCTGTGCACAATTTTATCCGTGTTATTTCTTGCAGGCTGCGGTGGTGAAACGCAGAACTTACAGGAAGAGAGTACGGAAGATGCGGTTGTGTACGGAATCACGGAAAATGCCATTCCCGACCCTGATAAAGCATTGAGGGGGGAACTTAAAGAGGGCGGATGGATACGCGAGCTCGCGGTGCATTTGGAGAATGGGGTAGTATATCGTCTGGCACAGCTATGGGAGAAGGTCGACGGAATGGATTTGACTCAGGGCTATTATATCCAGATACTGGAGGCACCGTATAAGCAATGGGTGAATCATCAAATACGTTCCTCTTATTGGGATAAGGAGATAGAATATGAAGGTTATTCGGTATGGGATATTTGTGGTGTAAAAGGAGGGGACGTATACTGTAGGGGATTTTGCGCGGAGAACAGACAATACTATCTGGGTGTATGGTGCCCTGACGGAGATGGAAGAGTAATCGGTTATTATCCTGAGGCAATGTCTGAGAAATCATTGGAGATAGTCTCAGAGGATGAGATATACGCCTATATGCCGTGGGGAAAGAGTATTGAAAAGCTAAATGGGAATTTGGAAGTAGACAGGGAGTATCCCTTTGATGGGCAGCTTGTGGAGCTTGTGACAAATCCGGTGACCCAGGAGACCTATAGCTGCGGTTTTAACAAAGAGGGGTATGGCATATGGGGAGTTGAGGACAAGGTTTCTTTGTTGTCTGCATTGCAAAGCGGAAGCTTAATGGAATATAAGGCAGAATTTTCTGATGAAGGAGTATTGTATCTGGCAGACGGAAAAGCTTTGTGGAGAAGGGAAGCTGACGGTGAAGTGGTTAAGCTGTGTGATTTCTTCAAACGGAATTATGTGTTGGAAAAGGTCAGCGAGTTGGAGGTGCAGAAGGATGGCAGTGTGCTCCTTCTGGTGTATTATGATGATGCTTATGCCCTGCTGACTCTTAGGGAAACGGAAAATGCGTCCCTACAGAGACAGGAGCTTGTGATGGCAACCTTTTTTGAAACAGAAATCCTCAAGAAGCAGATAGCAGCCTTTAACCGCAGTAATAACAAGTATACTGTTGTTTTGCAGTATCCGGATACACCGGAAAAGGGCGGTGAATTTGTAGATAAAATGCAGCTGGAGATATCAGCGGGGAGAGGTCCGGATATTATTTCCGGAGAGCTGATAAATGCAGTGGAGTATGCAAATCAGGGATACATACAGAACATAGACGGACTTCTTGAGAGCCCGGAGGAGCTTTGGCAGCCTGTTTTGGAGTGCGGCAAAATCGGGGGAAGCTATTATGGTGTCCCCTATCAGACAAGTCTTATTTCCGTGGCATATTCCAAGGAGCTTACAGGTGACCGCACATCATGGACACTTGATGAGTTTATGGAAGCGGTAAGGGAGTCTGATGTAGAAATATTACAGCCACAAATGGATGGAGTGGCTATAGTTTTGGAATATGGGTTGTATGACAATGATAATAAGACATTTATCGACTGGGAAGGTGGAAAAAGTCATCTGACGGAGGAGCCTTTTCTGGAGTTTTTGGAATTTGCCAATAAGTACGAGGATAAGGGCAAATACAGTGATGAGGAATTGGGAGAGATGCTGCTTTCCGGAAAAGTGGCGGCAGAGACAGTGTCCGGAAGACCCTTTGTGTTGTTTGAAAATTTAAACACAATGAGCTATGTGGATGAGTGCTTTCAGGGACAGGCATCCTATATCGGACTGCCTAGAACAGAGGGAAACGGTATTTATGTGACACCAAGAATTCTGTATTTAAACACGGCTTCCAAGAATCGTGAGGGATATAGCGAGTTTGTAAATTACTTAGTGTCGGAGGAAATCCAAAAGAGATATACCCCCGTATTTCCGGTACGACCGGATGCTATAGAGGATATCATCGGAGAGTACAGGGCGCAACGACCTTCCACTACATTAAAAAAAGCGTATAACGGCATTGAATATCCTGAAAATTTTGAGGAAATTCAGGAAAGCAATTTCCGCTTTATGGTGGAGAATGCCTGCCCGGGCAATCGGTATATATCGCAGATAGAGGGCATGATTTATGATGAATTGCAGCCCTATTTCAAGGGGGAAAGAACGGCCGAGGAGGCTGCACGCATATTAAATAACCGGGTACAGCTGTATCTGGATGAGCGAAAATAATGAAAAACATCCAATAATGACAACTTGCTCACAGAAAGGAAGAATTATGGTATAATTACCTGGGGTAATATTACGAGGAGCGCGTCATGCGTTCCGGAAAAGTTGAAACCGATGTGGGAGGGTTAGGTATGAAGAAGTATTTGAAACGGATGATGATATTCATTTCCTGTCTGCTGGCATGTTTTCTGAATGTCATGGTGTGTACGGCAAAGGAGCCGGAGGATCTTGCGCGCATGTCGACAGAGGAACTGGCAGTCCTGATGCAGGATTATCCGGAGCTTGGCCGGATGATGATGTATTACGGAGAGGACGGAATGCAGGACTATGACCTTTTCTTCTACTTTTTGGAATCCGAGTGTGATATTTTTTATGAACTTTTGAGAAGACCGGATGGAATCATCTGTCTGTTGCAGGAATATCGGACAAGCGGGTGCACTGCTGAGAATATTGTGGATGGGAAATATGATCCCAAGCAGTATCAGGAGTTTCATGCTGAAATGTTCGGATGTCAGTTCTTAAAGCATTATGCTCAGCATTTCACGGACAGTGAGTTTAAGCTGGCAACTCAGATTATAGAGGAGAAGACAGAAGTTTATAATCTGATTGACGATATGACAGTGTATTATTATTTAGATTTGCCGGAGTTGGAAGCGATTGCGGGTGCAGGGAAATGCGGTGTCCGTACAAGTTATTTGGCTCCTGAGGAAATACAGGCGAAGGAAGAAAAAACGGGTGGCGGAAACTGGATTGCAACAATGGGAGCCTGCATGGGCACGGCTAATCAAAGACCGGATGCCGGTGATGCCAAGGAGGATACAAGCGAAACGACCGTAGAAGAGGAAGAAATTACGCTTGTAAATCTTTCGGATATCTACAATGTTACATATGTGAAGGAGCGGTCGGCATATTTTTCTAAGAAAAATCCGGATGTAAAGATGATTTACAAGACCGGAGAAGAGAGTGCGGATAGCAGTCAGATTTTGGAACAGGTTCTAAACGGTGAGGGACCGGACCTTTTGTGGGTAAATGCCTCTGACATGCGGATGCTTAACGAAAAGGGCGCTCTTATGGATTTGCGCACGCTTGTGCCGAAGGAAAGCTTAGAGCAGATTTATCCGGGTATCCTGCAGGAGGGTATAGTGAATGATACTCTGACAGGGTTGTATTTTGATACCTATGTAAGTTGCCTGATTGCAAACAATGAGGTGTGGGATCAAAATAGTATTACTACATCGGATATTATAGAAGTGGCCCGAGAGAATGATGGTTTGCTTGCCCTGATTGGCAATCATACCTCTCTTTCAAAACGGGATTTTTTGAATACAGTGGTATTTTGCAATCCAAAGAATTCACCCTTCATTGACGTAGAGGCGAAGGAGAGCAGGTTTGATACCGCCGCCTTTGCAGAGCTTTTAGCGGTGGCAAAGGAGTGTGGTGACAGCAGAATGGGTTATCTGAAGGATTATGATACGGTGCTTAATAAGCTGCGGGAAGAAAAGCTTCTGGCAGTTACCGTGAATATGATGGATTTCTCCGAGTATGTCAGACTGATGGAGGAGTACGGGGATATTTGTCATCTGATGAGCTACCCGGATGCACCGGAGGGTGTCACGGGCTTTTGGTCGGGAGACAGCTTCCTTGTGGTGAATGCCAACAGTGCTCACAAGGAGGCAATCGGTGAGCTGCTCACTTATCTGTTGAGCAAGGAGGCGCAGCAGAAGGTGACCTACGGAAGCATCCGCAGGGACGTAAGGCGCGAGGAGACCATGGCAGCAGAAGACGGAAGTGCTTATGCTGAGGAGTATTTGGCATTTTTGGAGTGCTGTGATTACAATCCCGGTTATGATTGGAATGTAAAGGAAATTATTCTGGTCGGCGCAGACGAATTTTTTGAAGACCGCTGCACAGCTGAGGAGGCGGCCCGGGCTATAGATAAAGAGGTGCAGAAGTACTTGGACGGACTAAAATAATATCGTTTCTTACAAATTTCTTACGGGTATCTTACAAGTTTCTGAAAGATACCCGTAACTACTTGTAGAGGGTAAAATGGTTTGTTAAACTCCGAATATACGGCAATAAAATGGGAAGGAGAGGGAGTTTATATGAAAAAAACCATTTTACAATTTTTAATGACAATGTTGGGGTGCCTGTTGCTTTTTTGTAGCGGATGCAGCCGGGAAGAGGAGAGCACTTTACATACCGGTACGGAAGAGATTGTGGATTGGAAGGCAAAGAAATTCCACGTGCCGGAAGAGATTAAAATGAAGCAGTCCTTGTGGACGGAGGAGTTTCAGCCTTGGGAGCATGAGGGGACAGTGCATATTGCATCCGGTGCGTGTAGGGACAAGCTGTGGTATTTTGGCACCAGGCTCAGTGATGATGGGATGTATGTATCCGGCATAAACGGTGAATATGTTCTGGAGTTTTATGACTGCATAACGGATGACTACCGGGTGAAGGATTTTATCCCCGCGGAGCTTGGACTTAGCAGTGAACTTGGATATCTTGTGGGAATGGATATGATAAAGGAAGGCTCCTATATGTTCCGCTGGGCCGGATATACAAAGGATTCGGATGGAATGTATAATCAGACCGAAGATGTTATCGTGTTTTCCAATCTGGAAGGAGAGAACCGGCATCTGGATGTGATGGAGTGTTTTCGCGCGGAGGAGATAGAGTCCTACACAACGGAGATATTACCCTTGTGGCCCGGTGCCAAGTGTCATGCAGCAGGGGAAAATATGATTTGGCTTATGCAAAGTGAGAACTTTTATCTGATTGATGAGAGTGGGGAAATCATTATGCAATACCAAGGGGGCGGAATGCAGCTTTCAGGTGGCCCTATATGCATCGAGGATGGCAGTGTGATTTTGCCGGTCTATCGTCAGGATGAAAGGAATTATGATTTCCTGTGGGCTGATGTTGCAGGTAAGGAATTTACATCCTTAGCAGTGATGGAGGCAGAGACTCCGTTTATATCGCAGGTGTACGGACTGTACGGAAATGCGCTTTACTACAAGAGGCAAAATCCAAAGACCGGGTATGGGGAAGGTATTGTGAAGTGGAATATTGAGACCGGTGAGCAGACATGGATATATGAGTTTCAGATTGGCGGTCTTTCCGCATATCAAATCATGCTTGCAGGTATGGCAGATAATCAGCCTGCCATGCGACTGTTAAAAATTAACGGAAATCAGGCGAGGGATTGGGTGGTTCTCTTGGGAGAGGAAGAAACAAAAATGCAGGGAGATGTCTGCATTGCAGATTTTACCGGATCAGGAGATGCTCTGGCAAAGAGTACCTCCAAGGCTTCCATGGAGATACCGTACCTTAATTTTACATATGAGGATGTCTCGGCAGAGGAAAAGCGGACGAGAGTGCTTGCCGAGTTGACAAATGGTGCGGGACCGGACATTTTGTTTGTATCTGAAGAGGATTATGCGTCTTTGGCGGGAAAAGGGCTTTTGGCTGATATCAATACATTACTGGATGAAGAAATACGAAAGGAACTTTTACCTGCTGTGCTTAAGATGGCAAAGGAGGATGATAAGTTGTTGGGGCTGCCTGTGGGAGTTCGGGCAGAAACCTTTGTTATGGAACAAAAGAATCGGTCGGAGTGGAGCGGAGCCATTTATTCCCCTTATGTGATGGAAGGCTATCTTTCTCCCGAGCTTGTCGTGCAAAAGATTATTAATTACAGTAAAGAGTATTCCTTCCTGATAGACCCGGAGAACGGAAAGAGTCATTTTGATGATGAGAGATTTGTGCATCTGCTGGAGCTTACAGCAAAGGACAGAAGCAAAGAAAGCGCAGAAGACTATACGGAAAAGGATGTAGTATGGGGATATTTTATACTGGAAAGTGCTCTGCTTGATTTCTTTAGCAAATGGGATGCGGATGGTATCACAGGCTATCTGGTACCTGAAAATGGTCTGGTAGTTGTAAATAAAAACACTGCAAATAAAGAGGCAGTCAGCCTTTATCTGGAGCTTTTATTCGGAGAGGAAATGCAGGCGGCTGCAACACAGCTTAGTCTGAGCGTGCGGAAGCTTGTACCTGAGGATTATCTGGTTACGAATGATGAGGGTGAGCTTGTATTTATGGGAGGCTCAAATGCCATTAAAGTACCTGTGTATGAGGATGGTACCACACCGCTTCACAAGGCAGCGGTCTTTTTGGAAAATTGTCAGATTGCACCCAACATGAATTATCAGGTTAACCGGATTGTCGCAGAGGAACTAAGCCGGATGTCTTCGGAAGGGAAGTCTGCACGTGAGGTTGCCGAAATTATTGACAGCAGGGTGCAGTTGTACTTGGATGAGCAGAGGTAATGTATATGACGGGCTGCCGCGTACCGCGGGAGCCCGTTGTTGTGTGGACAGGGAAGGCGTGGGGGATACTGTGCCATTAGCAGCGCACTGTGAGCACGCCGGCCCTTAGCGAGGTATAAGACGCAAAATTTGCGTCTTCGAGCTTAGTGCCGCTGCGATGCGAACCGTAGCGGAAGCGTGTCTGCGGTGGCACAGTATCCCCCGGCGCCTTCCCTGTCCACACGCTCGTCCTCCCACATTTTGCACGTTGCACCGTCATAACGTGCTATTCTTCCTATTGCAGAAATCCTTAATTTACATTATGATATACAAGTACATTGATTTTGCAGATGCGAATACAATGTAGCAATACGAATGAATCTTACAAACAATTATGGATTAAGAAGGGAGCGATTTTAATGGCAGGAGATTCCTTTCGTAACCGTAAGAATGGTTTTCAAACCATGGACGGTAACAACATTTTGCCCGCCGGAGCATCTGCCGGCAAAATAATCGGCATTGTAGCGTTGATTATTGTATTACTGATTGGAATATTTGGTTCCACTTATCAGATCAGAGAGCAGGAGCAGGCGGTACTTATTACCCTGGGTAAAGCCCAGCCGGTAACCAACCCCGGACTTCACTTCAAGATACCGCTTATTCAGAAGGTAAAGAAGGTAAATACCACGATTCAGGGCTTCAGTATCGGATACAACATGGATTCCAATACAACGAATGAGGCAGAGTCTTTGATGATTACCTCCGACTACAACTTTGTAAATGTGGACTTCTTCGTGGAGTATCGCTTTAGTGATCCGGTTAAGGCTGTTTATGCCTCCAAGAATCCCGAAGAGATTCTTAGAAACATCAGCCAGAGCTGCATCCGTTCTGTCATCGGCAGCTATCCGGTTGACGAAGTTTTGACTACAGGTAAGAACGAAATTCAGGCAGCTATCAAGGAAATGATTATGCAGGACTTGGAAAAGCAGGATATCGGTGTGCAACTTGTGAATATCACCATTCAGGATTCCGAGCCTCCTACTGCTGAAGTTTTGGAAGCATTTAAAGCAGTAGAAACAGCAAAGCAGGGCAAGGAAACCGCACTGAACAATGCAAACAAATACCGCAATGAGCAGCTTCCCCTTGCACAGGCGCAGGCTGACGGTGTCATCAAGGATGCGGAGGCAACAAAGACCCAGCGTATTAATGAGGCAACTGCTCAGGTGGCACGTTTCAATGCTATGTACGAGGAGTACATAAAGAATCCTACGATCACCAGAGAGCGTATGTTCTACGAGGCTATGGAAGAGATTTTGCCTGACTTAAAGGTAATCATCGAAAGCCCCAACGGTGATATAGAGACCATTTATCCCATTGAGTCCTTTTCGGGCTCCGGAAACTAAGAAGGAGGTGCCGAATCTATGAAAAAGACAATTAGAAACGTAGTGCTTGTAGTCATACTGTTTGCAGTGGTTGTTTTCGGCTCATCCAGTATTGTTATAACCAATGAAAATGAATACAGTCTGATCCGCCAGTTCGGTAAGATTGACCATGTTGTGGAAAATGCAGGTATCAGCTTCAAGGTGCCCTTTATCCAGAGTGTTGATAAGCTGCCCAAGCAGACCTTGCTTTATGACTTGTTTGCATCAGATGTTATCACCAGCGACAAGAAAACCATGATTTGTGACAGTTATGTGCTTTGGGAAATATCAGATCCCCTGAAGTTTGCACAGACTTTGAATTCTTCTATTTCTAATGCTGAGAATCGTTTGAATACTATTGTTTATAACTCAACCAAGAACATAATCAGTAGTATTACCCAGGAGGAAGTGATTTCCGGTCGTGACGGTGAGCTGTCCGCAGCAATTATCAGCAACATCGGAAACACCTTGGATCAGTACGGTATTACCCTTTTGGCATTTGAGACCAAGCAGTTGGATTTGCCCGGCGACAACAAGGCCGCTGTTTACGAGCGTATGATTTCCGAGCGTGACAACATTGCTGCCACCTACACTGCAGAGGGTAGTTCCGAGGCACAGAAAATCAAGAACACCACCGACAAGGAAGTGACCGTCATGATTTCTGAGGCTGAGAAGAATGCTGAGATTCTTATTGCAGAAGGCGAGGCAGAGTACATGCGTATCCTCTCCGAGGCATATGCAGATCCCTCCAAGCAGGAGTTCTATTCCTTCGTAAGAAGCCTTGATGCATTGAAGGCTTCCATGCAGGGCAATAACAAGACCGTGATTCTCTCACCGGATTCACCTATTGTACAGATTTTCTATGGAAAGTAAATGAACGGGCCGGCAGGACGAAAGTCCTGCCGGTTTTTGCTGCTTGCGCAAAATTCTACAAAACTAGAATTTTATCAACATCCCCGTGATTGTATCTGCATTATCCCTATAGTAATATGGGGCTATAAAAGAAAGGAGTGGAATTATGAACACTACTGCAACGGGACAATACATTCAAAATCTTCGTAAACAACATGGATGGTCGCAAAAGGAATTGGCGGATATGCTCAATGTATCCTTTCAGGCAGTTTCCAAATGGGAGCGGGGAGACAATTTACCGGATTCCGGCATTTTGCTCTATATGGCTAAACTTTTAAACACCACTACAGACAAGATACTCAGTGGCGGTAATACGGTTGTACAAAAATCCAAACGCGTCAGCATTTCGGATGAAAAGGAGGGCTTCTTTTCTCTTGGAAACATGACTTATTTCTTCGGGGAAATTGTTTTGTTGCCGCTTAGAGGCATGAAAAAATATACCGAAAAAATACAACAATATCTTTATGAAATTGCTGATGATGTAGATGTATCCATTATTGACCTGGAACTTTTAAGATTTCAAACAGGTGATGCGAAAGCCGTTCTTGGCGAATCCGTGCGCGGTAAAGATGTTTATCTAGTTGTTGATATGGGGAATTATTCAGAAACTTATAATATTCACGGGTTTGAAAATCATATGTCTCCCGATGAACATTATATGGACCTTACGAGAACTATCTCTGCCATCGGCGGAAAGGCTGCCAGAATCAACGTTATTTCTCCGTTTCTTTACTCTGCAAAACAGGATAGGCGTATCCTTCGTGAGTCTCTCGATTGCGCCATTGCGCTCCAACAGCTTTACTCTGTAGGAGTGTCAAATATAATGGCATTTGATGTTCATGATGATAGAGTGCAGAATGCAGTACCTTTTATTGGTTTCGATAAACTAATGCCTATTTATCAAGCTGTCAAATCCCTCAGTACCGCATATCCGGACATTTCTTTTGACAGAAATCACACTGTGGTAGTCAGTCCGGATTTCGGCGGCATGGAGAGAAATTATACCTATTCCGATGAATTGGGAATTGACCTTGGAGTATTTTACAAAAGGAGAAGTCATACGGATTTTTCGGATGGCAATTACGCGATACAAATACATAAATATTTTGGACCGGATGTGAAAGGAAAAGATGTTTTAATAGTCGATGACATTATTGCTTCCGGCGAAACTGTGTTGGATGTTGCCACACAGCTTTCTTCCATGGGAGCGAAGAGGATATTTGTAGTATCCACCTTTGGCTTTTTCACAAAGGGCACAGAAAAATTCGATGAAGCTTATCGGAATAAAATCATTGAAGCAGTTTTTATTACCAATGCAAGCTATGTCAGTGAAGAGATTACATCTGCCCCATGGTATCAGGAAATAGATGTAATAAAATATATTTCATACTATATCTACTGTGTAAACTCCGGTTCCTCAATAGCTAAGGTAATAGACCCTCATAAGAAAATACAGAACTATTTGAAGAATGGAAAAGAATAAGCAAATTATGTAAACAGGGCTCCGCGCATTGTGGCAGCCCTGTTTATTTAAAGAATGTTTTCCTGATAGATGCGGTGCGGTAGAATGTTATCCATGGAAATTAAAATATCGGTTTATAAGAAATAATACTCAATTGTCCTTTGGATGTTTTCGATGGTTAGCGGATGGTCCTTGGTTTCATAGGTAGTGATTAATTGAATGGATGGGACAATTCCGTTGGACGTGTAGAGATATAGTTTGGAATAGACATTTTTGTAATAGGCAGGGTCATCCATTCTGCCGAAATGCTCCCAATAAAAGAGATTACCGGTCTTCGGATGCCTAATTGTGAAATCCGGAAAGAGCGTAATCCCTTCCAAAGAAAGAGCACATTCATACCGAAACGGAATATGATTAGTATAAAGAAACATGTCAATCATTGCCTCTGATTTGGAGCGGACCATATTTCCGGAGACAGTTCTGTGGAGTAACTGTTCCGGGTGGCTTGGGTTGTGTTCATATTCTGCAACTGCCCATGCAGATAACTCCTTTAATAGCGGAGTGAAAAAAGGCGCAAGAAGATCTGAATAACCCGAAGAAGCCATCAATAATTGGTCAGCCTTTTTATTATTTTGCGGGTAGTGCCTGAGATAAGCGCTTAGCGCAATTAGCTTTTGGTTAATTTCCTCCGATTTGAGTGAAAGATATTTTTTCAAAGCCAATTGTTCTGCCAATGTCCGGTTGGATTTTGGAATGTATTTCTTTTGGTTGTCATCACTTTGGTACCATTTATAATGGGTGCTATTCCGACCGCATATAAGTTTGCCTTTAGGTAGCTGTGCAATTTGTTTTTGTAAAAGAGTCTGTTGTTCTTTAAGCTCTGTACACTCCCGTACTATTCGTTCATAATTGATAAAAATCCCTCCTTTAATTTGAAATTATAAAAATGTGTTGTGAGTAAAATGTGCCGACCGGCATGTGAAATATAGGTAGTGTCAAGAAATTGACTTAAGACGATTAAAGCATACTTTATTGTGACTGTAAAGATAAATCGGAGGATATTTTATGTAACATAGTCTGTCGTATATGCATCTTTACCGGATTTAGCAGGGGACATATTGGTGTGTGGGCCTATACAAGGAAATTTCTCTCCCAGACCCACGAAGAGGCAATTTTGACTCTAAAATGAGCTGAAAAACGAGCCTCATGGGTCTCTGTGAAAAAAGTAAGACACCAGACCCTCGATTTGAGAAAATGGAGGGTCTGACGTGGGGGAAGTGCGTTGTGGTGCCCAGAAGTCACAATTCCATATTGAATCCTGTCTGTTTTGAGGGTAAGATAGTAGATAGAAAGTTATCGCAGGGCGCTTCCTCTGGCGGTGGTTTTCGCGCGGGATGGTATGTACTGGTAGAGGTGGAATGAGAGAAGTATAGAAAAATGTATGGGAGAGGATGATATGGAAAAATATATCATGGCGTTAGATCAGGGAACTACGAGTTCCAGGTGTATTATTTTTGATAAAAGCGGCAATATTTGTGCTATGGCGCAGAAGGAGTTTACCCAGATATATCCCAAGCCCGGCTGGGTGGAGCATAATCCCAAGGAGATTTGGTCCTCGCAGCTTGCTGTGGCGGCGGAAGCTATGGCGATGCTTTCGCTTTCTGCGGAACAGATAAGCGGTATCGGAATTACCAATCAGAGGGAAACTACCATTGTGTGGGACAAGGCTACCGGAGAACCGGTGTACAATGCCATTGTGTGGCAGTGTCGCAGAACCTCGGACATGATTGATGCACTCAAGGAGTCCGATTTTGCAGGACGCGTAACAGAGCGGACGGGTCTCATACCGGATGCCTATTTCAGCGCCTCCAAAATTGCCTGGATACTGGAAAACGTGCCGGGAGCGAGAGAACGTGCCGAAGCGGGTGAGCTTCTCTTTGGAACGGTGGATACCTGGCTGATTTGGAATCTTACAAAGGGAGCGGTGCATGTCACCGATTATACCAATGCTTCCAGAACCATGCTTTACGATATCAAGAAGCTTGATTGGGATGAGGAAATATTGGATTATTTTAAAATACCGCGGGCAATGCTTCCTAAGGTGTGTCCTTCCAGCTGTATTTACGGATACACGGACAATACGGCTCTGGGGCAGGGAATACCCATTGCGGGGGCAACAGGGGACCAGCAGGCAGCATTGTTTGGGCAGTGCTGTTTTGAGCCGGGCGAGGTGAAAAATACATATGGCACAGGTTGCTTTATGTTAATGCATATCGGTAAGGAGATGATTCCCTCCAAGGCAGGGCTTCTTACCACCATGGCAGCCAGTACGGACGAGACTCCGGAATATGCTCTGGAGGGCAGTGTATTTGTGGCGGGAGCCGCGATACAGTGGCTTAGGGATGGTATGAGGATGATTCCCTCAGCACCAAAGTCTGAGGAGTACGCAGAGAGAGTGGAGGACACCACCGGCGTGTATATTGTACCTGCTTTTGCAGGATTGGGAGCACCCTATTGGGACCAGTACGCAAGAGGCACTGTCGTGGGAATTACCAGAGGCTGTACGAAGGAGCATTTTGTGAGAGCTACATTGGAGTCCATCGCTTATCAGACCGCAGATGTGCTCGCTGCCATGGAGCAGGACAGCGGCATTGATTTTAAGAGTCTAAAGGTGGACGGCGGAGCCAGTGCCAATGATTTCCTCATGCAGTTTCAGGCAAATATAGTGGATGCAACGGTAGTCCGCCCTAAGTGTATTGAGACCACGGCGCTGGGTGCGGCGTATCTGGCAGGGCTTGCCACGGGATACTGGAGTGACAAGGAGGAAATCAGGAAAAACTGGCAGCAGGGAGCAGAATTTGTTTCCTCCATGGATGCAGGGAAGAGAGAGGAGCTTTTGAAGGGCTGGCACAAGGCAGTAAAGTGTGCCAGAGTATGGGCGGAGGAGTAGTACATTCCCACTTGTAATGTAGGTAAAATATGTTAAAATGTTAGAGTGATCATATAATGGCAGAGTGGGCAGAGTGCCCGCACCGGCCAATTGGAGTGAAACAATTTATTACAGAAAGGAAACAATCATATGTTAGTTCAGAAATATAAAGACATGCTTTCCGGCAAATCCGTTATCAGACAGCTTTCGGAGTTTGCAACAGCAAGAGGTCAGGAGATAGGCTATGAGAATGTATTTGATTACAGTCTTGGTAATCCTTCCGTGCCCGTACCGCAGGAATTTACGGATACCATGATGGAGCTTTTATCCACAAAGGAGCCTTCCGTGCTTCACGGCTACAGTCCCAGCCTTGGTATTACAAGTGTGCGTGAAAAAATTGCAGCTTCCCTGGAGAAACGTTTTGGCATTCCCTACCGCAAGGAGCATATTTTCATGGCATCCGGTGCGGCAGGTGCGCTGGCACATGCCTTCCGTCTGGTGACAGAGCCCGGCGATGAGATTTTGACCTTCGCGCCCTTCTTCCCGGAGTATCATCCGTATGTGGATTTGACCGGTGCGGTGCTCAAGGTGGTTCCCCCCAATACCGAGAACTTCCAGATTAACTTTGAAGCATTTGAGGAAATGCTGACGGACAAGGTTATGGCGGTTATGATTAATACACCCAACAACCCTTCCGGTATCGTGTATTCCACAGAGACCGTAAAGAGACTGGCAGATACCTTGAAGAGAAAGTCTGACGAGTACGGTCACGATATTTATATTATTTCCGATGAGCCCTACAGGGAGATTATCTTTGAAGGCGTGGATGCGCCCTGTGTATCTTCCTTCTATGACAACACCATTATGTGCTACTCCTTCTCCAAGTCCTTATCCTTACCCGGAGAGCGTATCGGTTATGTGGCAATCAATCCCGCATGCAAGGATGCGGAGACCATGGTGTATATGTGCGGACAGATTTCCCGCGGCATCGGTCACAACTGTCCTCCCTCCATCATTCAGCTGGCAGTGGCAGAGGTGCTTGACATGACAGCGGAGCTGAGCGTATACGAGACCAATATGAATTTGATTTATAACGAACTTGTGGATTTGGGCTTCACCGTTGTGAAACCCGGAGGAACCTTCTACATATTCCCCAAGGCGCTTGAGGAGGACTCCAAGAAATTCTGTGAAAAGGCATTAAAGTACGACCTTGTGCTGGTGCCCGGCGACAGCTTCGGTGCTCCCGGCTACTTCCGTATGGCATACTGTATCGATACGGAGAAGGTGGAGCGTTCTTTGGTGGCACTGCGCAAGTTTGTGACTGAGGAATATGGAAAGTAAGTATGCGGCAATGAGGGGGCGGCATGCTGCGAGGTATGCCGATGAGGCGTGAGCAACTTTAGAAATTTGAGAAAGAGGTGGAATATGTTTCAGGCAGGTTTGGTTCTGGAAGGCGGCGGTATGAAGGGAATTTATACTGCCGGGGTGTTGGAATTTTTCCTGGAGAAGGGAATTGAGTTTAGTAGTGTATACGGAGTGTCCGCAGGTGCGTGTCACATGTGTAGCTATTTGTCCAAGCAAAAGGGACGCGCAAGGGACATCAGTGTGGATTACCTGAAGGATAAGAATTATTGCAGCGTGAGAAGTCTCATTACAACGGGTGATATCTTTAATGTCAAGATGTGTTATCAGGATATCCCGGATACGCTTTATCCTTTTGATCATGAAACGTTTGAAAAGTACGAAGGCAAGGCGTACAGTGTGGTGACTAATATCGAGACCGGTGAACCCGAATATCTGCAGATGCGCGATATGCGAAAGGATATTGTGATGGTGCGGGCTTCCGCGTCGCTGCCACTAGTATCCCGTAATGTGGAAATTGACGGCAAGCTGTATCTGGACGGTGGTATCAGTGATGCCATTCCCCTTATGCGTTCCATTGAAGACGGTAATCTGAAAAACATTGTGGTAATGACCAAGGAAGAGGATTATATCCGTAAGCCCACCGGTGGAATGCAGCTTGCACTCATAAAGTCTAAGTATCGGAAATATCCTAAAGTATATGAGTTGATGGCAAGCCGTCATGAGTGCTACAATGCCTGCGTGGAGGATATTTACCGCATGCAGGAGGAAGGCAAGGCCCTTGTAATCCGCCCCAAGCAGGCGAGTGATGTGGGCAGAATCGAGAAGGATAAAGAAAAGATGCTGGCACTATATGAAGAGGGCTATGCGGATGCCAAAGAGCGCTATGAGGAGATTTTGGCTTACCTGAACAATTAAAATACAAGGAGAAACGGAATGTTTGAGATTATTAAAGCAATTATTTACGGTATTGTGGAGGGAATCACCGAATGGCTTCCCGTAAGCAGCACAGGACATTTGATTCTTTTGGAAGAGTTTATTAAGATGGATGTGTCTCCGGAATTTTGGAGTCTTTTCCTGGTAGTGGTGCAGCTTGGCGCCATTATTGCTTCTGCGTTACTTTTCTGGAATAAAATTTGGCCTTTTCAGAAACCGGATAAGGCAGCAGGCAAGACCATTTTTAAGACAGACACATGGATGCTTTTGTTTAAGGTTGGTTTGGCATGTGTTCCCGGTGTGATTTTTGCGCTGTTGGGAATCGATGATATCTGTGACAAGTATTTTTACAACGGAACAGGTGTATCCATTGCGTTAATTGCATTTGGTATTGTCTTTATTCTTGTGGAGAATTGGAATAAAAAAAGAATTGCAAAATACAATACCTTGGCGGATGTGACATTTACATTGGCATTATATATCGGTATTTTTCAATTGTTGGCAGCAGCATTTCCCGGAACAAGCCGTTCCGGTGCTACTATTATAGGTGCATTGATTTTAGGCGTGTCCAGAACAGCAGCTTCAGAATTTACATTTATTTTGGCAATTCCCGCTATGTTGGGAGCAAGTCTGTTGGAGTTAAAGGACTTTTTGGACATGGGACTTTCAATGGGTGGAATGGAGATTGCAATACTGTTGGTTGGTGTTATCGTGGCATTTGCAGTATCGGTTATCGTCATCAAGTTCCTGATGAGTTATATAAAGAAGCATGATTTCAAGGTGTTCGGCTGGTATCGTATCGTGCTGGGTATCGTGGTGTTGCTGTACTTTATGCTGTAAGATATGATAAATGACGGGATTGCGCTGTTTTGGTGCAGTCCCTATTTGTTATCATTGTAAACGAATCAAGATATATAATACAGGGAAGGAGAAAGTGGATTATGATTAACACGTTGCGCAACAAAATCAACGAATATTTTGTGGGAAAGGAAGCTGTTGTAGAAGATATCCTTGTATGTCTTCTGGCAGGCGGACATGTGCTTTTGGAGGATGTGCCGGGGGTAGGTAAGACTATGCTTGCCCGCACCCTTGCAAAATCCATCGACTGCAGCTTCGGCAGAATCCAGTTTACACCGGATACACTTCCGTCAGATGTGGTGGGATTATCTGTTTACAATATGAAGACAGGTGATTTTGAATATCGGGAAGGCTCTGTCATGCATCAGATTATTCTGGCGGATGAAATTAACCGTACCTCACCCAAAACCCAGGCGAGTCTTTTGGAGGCCATGGCAGAAGGACAGGTTACGGTGGATGGTGTGAATTATAAGCTTCCCGGTCCGTTTATGGTCATTGCCACCCAGAATCCGGTAGAATTTTTGGGGACTTATCCGCTTCCGGAAGCACAGATGGACCGTTTTATGATGCGGTTATCTATCGGATATCCGGAGGGAGTAAATGAGATGCAGATGACACGCAATTATCTGGAAGGCAAGACTGTGGAAGCAGTGACAAGTGTATGCTCTGCGGAGGATGTCCTGAAGATGCAGGAAGAGGTGCGCAAGGTGTATGTCAGTGATGCGTTGCTTGGTTATGTGCAAAATATTGTTGAAATCACCAGAAAAGAGCAGCGCTTTGTCATGGGAGCAAGTCCCCGTGCCACATTGCTTATGGTGCGCGCGGCGCAGGCAAAGGCATATTTGTCAGGCAGAGATTTTGTAAAGCCGGATGATGTGAAGGCGGTTGCAGTAAATACCCTGCATCACAGATTGACCCTGACGCCTGAGGCAAAGATACATAAAGAGAATTTGGACGGTATCCTGAAAAGTCTGCTTTTGCAGGTGAGGGTTCCGGTAGAGTAGGAATTATTTTATGAAGAAAAACAGATTGTTTTTACTATTATTATGGATATTGTCGCTGGTGGGTATCAGCTTTTACGGCGGACCTGTGAGCTATGGTTTTTTTATCATGGTGACTATGGTACCTGTGATTTCTTTGATATATCTTTTGTGCGTGTTTATCCGGTTCCGCATTTATCAGGAGTTGGACAGTAACAGTCTGGTGAGCAATCAAATGGTGCCTTTTTATTTCACACTGCAAAACGAAGACTATTTTACCTATTCCGGAGTCAGGGTAAGCTTCTTTTCCTCCTTTTGCGCCATTCATGATTTGGAGGACAATGTGGAGTACGAGCTGCTTCCGGGCACAGGTATCCGCAGGGAGACCAGTCTGGTGTGCAGATACAGGGGCGAATATGAGGTAGGTATTGAAAAAGTGCGGATTCAGGATTGCTTCCGGTTGTTTCAAATTACGTACCGCAACAGAGAGACTCTGCGCGTGATGGTTAAGCCCAATCGTGTGCAGCTTTCCGGTTTGAGGAGTGTGGAGGATTTGCTTGCAGCAGCAGGAGAAAGCCGCCAGAGGAAAGCAGAACCGGATGTGCTTGTGAGAAAATATGTACAGGGGGATGATATCCGACACATGCATTGGAAGGCTACCGCGGCTTCCGGTGAGCTATTGGTGCGCAACAAAATCGGTGAGGAGCAGCAAGGGGTATCGATTCTTATGAGTACCTGCCGTTTCAGTAAAAAGCAGGCCGAATATCTGCCGCCGGAGAATAAAGTCCTGGAGACGGCGCTGGCATTGACCTATTATTTTGTGAATAAAAAGATAGCGGTCAGAACCTGCTACCTGGAAGAGCATGTGGTAGAGACGGTGACCGAGAGCGTGGATAGATATGACGGCTATTATGAACAGCTTTCGGCGGTCTGCTTTGAGGAGAATTATACGGACGAAGCGCTGTTTACAGGAGTTTGGCAAAGCGGCCTTATGAATGAGGGCAGGCTTGTCTTTTTTGTGTTGCAGAAATGGTCTGTGGAGGCCGCTGCCATGGCAGAATTTTTGAATCAGAATAACATTCCGGTGGTCGCGTATGTCATTACAGACTCTGCGGAAGAACAAACTCATACCGGACGGCTGTCGCGTACAAGTATCGTGACCGTTAACCCGGATGACAAGCTGACGGAGGTATTGTGATGATTCCTTACCTGTATGATTTTTTATATATCATTCCGTTATCGCTTGCATCCATGATTTTTGGCTGTACTTACAGCGGTGCGGAAGAAATTGCTTGGTCAAGACATGCGGTAACATTGGTTGCAGCTGTAATTTTGGTGTGTCTGAGGCAGATGGAGAATAGGGGAAAACTGATTCTTTCCGGTACGGTTACCATTGTGCTTGCAGGCGTTATTTTGGTACAGAGAAATGAGGAGAGAGTAGCTTTCCTGCTCGAAAACAGATGGGTGCTGCAAATGATACTGCTTGCGCTCACTGCCTTTTTGATAGGACGGCTGATAATAGGATTCCGACGTGTCAGGCTTGCAATGGCTCCTGTATTGGCAGGGGTATTGTGCTTTACCATGGTGCAGGGATACAAGCCGCCCTCCATAGGAGTGGCATGTCTGTTGTTTGTGCTGCTCCTTACAGGTGCGGAGGAAATACAGCTTCATTGGGAGAAAAGAGGAGACACCGACGCAAGGAAGCATCTTGTGTATATCGCCCCCTTTTTGCTGATTGGATTACTCACGGTGGCTGTAGTGCCGGCACCCGAAAAGCCGTATGACTGGCAGTTTGCAAAGGTTTTGTGGGAGAGGGCAAGGGACGGTTTCACAGCTCTTGTGGAGACCTTGTTTACAGGAGGTACAGAGGATTATGAAAGTGCACTTATCGGGTTTTCAGAGAACGGAAGACTGGCAGGAGATGTAAAAGCAAACCCCAAGCAGGTTATGGAGGTTATCTATAATCAGGGAGCGGGTGCGAATATTTATATGGTAGGAAAGGTGTTTGATACCTTTGACGGAAGAGAGTGGACGGCAAAAAATGAATCCGAAGCAGATGAGAGGACACTGGATACCTTGGAGACCTTATATGCGGTGACGGCTTATGATGAGGCTCATCCGGAGGATTATGTGAGACCTGTGGCAATAGATGTCCGTTTCCTGCGCTTTCGTACAAAGTACATGTTTGCCCCGTTAAAGACCTTGGAGAGAGCCTGTGATTCGGATAAATTAATGTCCTATGAGAAGGGCGGGAACCTATTGTTTTCAAAGACGGTGGGGAATAAGACCTCCTATGATATTAAATACTATCGTATGAATGAGGGACATACTGCCTTCGCAGAGTTTTTGGAGGCAGAGCGTGTTGATAATAAAGAAACCTGGAACAAGGTTGCAGGAGAAAAATATTCTTATGAGGATTTACTTGCACATCGTGACAGGATTTATCAATATTATCTTCCGCAAACATCGATTTCGTCCGAAATGCAGGCGTATCTGCAAAACGTAACGGCTGCTGCTCACAGTGATGTCCAAAAGCTAAAAGCCATCGAAAAGCATTTGCAGGAGCTTACCTATTCCGATACTCCCGGTGCACTTTCTGAGCAGATAGCTGATGCGGGCGATTATCTGGATTACTTTATCTTTGAGAATCCCTATGGATATTGCAGCCATTTTTCTACGGCATTTGTACTGATGGCGCGTGCAGAGGGAATTCCGGCCCGCTACGTCCAGGGGTACCGTATCCCTGTGGAACAGAACGGAAGAACAACCATAACCTCTGACATGGCTCATGCATGGCCGGAGGCATACATAGAAGGTGTGGGGTGGATTGCCTTTGAGCCCACGCCGGGATACAAGCGGGTAACTTCCTGGAAGACCTATGCCCAGAAGCAGGAGGAGATGGAAGCGGCAGGAATGTTACCGGGGACAACGCCTACTCCTGAGGATCCGCAAAGTACGCCGAATGACATGTTAAAGGAGGAAGAGGGAAAGACACAGGGAGTACGTTGGTACATGATAGCAGTGCCCGCCGTGTTATGTCTTTTATTTTTAACGGCTGCTGTGATATGTGACATTATTATCAGAAGAAAGCGTTATGAAGAATTGGACGATGCGGGGAAGCTCCGCCGTCTGTGTAAAAACAATATGTCCCTGCTTAGGATACTTGGGGTTTCCCTGCTTCCCGGAGAAACCTTGGAGGAGTTTGAGAAGAGGGCAGAAGAACAGGTGCCCGGGGAGGCATTGTCCTTTATCAGATGTTACGAAAGCATTTTATATGCAGAAGAATCCGGAAACGAAGCCATGAGGAAGCAGGCTGAGGAAGCAAATGAAAAGCTGCTTTACCTTGTGCAGGAGAAAAAGGGTTTTTGGTTTAGAATTATTTTAGAATTATTTTCAGGAAAATCTGTTGACAATACAAACCCTAAGTGATATTTTATGGTAAGAAGGTGTTAGCACTCCCTAGAGTCGAGTGCTAACAATCAAAAGTAACAAGCCAACGATGTGACAGCAACAACCTTAAAAAGGAGTGATGGAATGCAGTTGGACGAGAGAAAGACGAAGATTTTGCAGGCTGTTATCCGCAATTACTTGGAGACGGGTGAGCCGGTGGGCAGCAGGACAATTTCAAAGTACACCGATTTAAATTTAAGCTCCGCCACCATTCGCAATGAGATGGCAGACTTAGAGGAGATGGGATACATTTTACAACCCCACACTTCCGCAGGCAGAATTCCTTCCGACAAGGGCTACCGCTTTTATGTGGATGCCATGATGGCGGAGAAGGAGCGCGAGGTTGTAGAGATGAAGGAAATGCTTTTGGAGCGTCAGGATAAGATGGAGATGCTTTTAAAGCAGGTGGCGAAGGTGGTAGCACAGAATACCCAGTATGCAGCCATGATTTCAGCCCCCCAGACCAGAGGTAACAAGGTGAAGTTCATCCAGCTCTCCAGAGTGGACGCAGGTCAGATACTGGCAGTCATCGTAGTGGAAGGCAATGTGATTAAGAACAATATTCTCTCCGTTACGGAGGAGCTTTCCGATGAGACACTGTTAAAGCTGAACATTCTGTTTAACACTCATTTAAACGGTTTGTCCATAGGAGAAATCAGTCTTGGCATGATATCGGCCATGAAGCAGCAGGCAGGTATTCACAGCGATATCGTCAGCGAGGTCATTGATGCGGTGGCAGAGGCAATCAAGGCTGAGGAAGATTTGGAAATCTACACCAGCGGTACCAACAATATTTTCAAGTACCCCGAGCTGGCAGACCATTCCAGAGCAAGTGAGCTGATTAACACCTTTGAAGAAAAGCAGCTTTTGGGCAGTCTGGTACAGCACGCTTTGACGAATGAAGAGAGCACAGGCATTCAGGTCTACATCGGTGATGAGACGCCGGTACAGAGTATGAAGGATTGCAGTGTTGTAACGGCAACCTATGAATTAGCAGAGGGTATGCGCGGAACCATCGGTATTATCGGTCCCAAACGAATGGATTATGACAAGGTAGTTGGTACCCTGAGAACACTTCAAAACCAATTGGATGAATTGTATAAAAAGCATGATGAATAACTACAATATTTACGATAGAAAGGAAGGGCGAGCATGGCAGAGCAGGAAAAAGAAATTTTAGAAGAAGCCGAAGAGAGCATCGTCGAAGAAGCAGAAGCGGAAACAGAAGTGGAGGCGGATGCAGAGGGCAAGAGCAAGGCTGACAAGAAAGCTGCTAAGAAGCAGGCAAAGCAGGATAAAAAGGCAGATGCCTATAAGGAGCAGATAGAACAGCTGGAGGATAAGGTAAAGCGTCAGCTGGCTGAGTTTGAAAATTTCCGCAACAGAACGGAGAAAGAAAAGCAGGCAATGTTTGAGACGGGAGCAAAGAGTGTTATTGAAAAGATACTTCCCGTGGTTGACAACTTTGAGAGAGGACTTGCAACGGTTCCCGAAGACAAGAAGGAAGATCCCTTTGTGGACGGTATGAACCGCATTTATAAGCAGATGCTTACAGAGCTTGAAAACATCGGTGTAAAGCCTATCGAAGCTTTAGGCTACGAGTTTGACCCCAATCTTCACAACGCAGTAATGCAGGTGGAGAGCGAGGAGTATGAATCCGGCGTGGTTGCGCAGGAACTGATGAAGGGTTATACCTATCGGGAGAATGTGGTAAGACATTCCATGGTAGCAGTAGTACAGTAACTATACTAAATC
>SVFG01000146.1 GCA_015056975.1 Lachnospiraceae bacterium
AGATAAGGAATTGTCTGATATTGCAGAAAGGGCTGCTGCACTTCAGTTTGACGGTGGAGAGCATTTCTTCAGTACCGACATGCAGGACGTATATCCTGAGGGAGACTTCCATATGTGTATAAAGTACAATAAGTTTCCTTTTGTGATAAGGGTAGAGAAGGACGAGCTTGGGTTTGTGACGAGGAAGGTTAAATTTTGAAGGTGAACAGTTTGACAAATTTGAAGTTTATGGAGGTACTTATGGATTATTGTATTATGCAACAAAAAGATATAGAAAAATGTGCATTAACTCTTATGAAAGCGTTTAAAGAAGAACCGTGGAACGAAAACTGGACATATGAACAAGCATATACCAGGATTGATGAAATTATGTCTGCAAGGGTATCAAGAGGGTATGTGGTATACGATGGAGATATAGTTGTATCCATGCTTAGCGGAAGAATTATGACATATTTAGGCTTTAAAGAACTGTGGGTAGATGAATTTAGCGTACATCCAGACTACCAAAGACAGGGCATTGGAACAAAGATGATAGAATATGTCAGAGAACAATTAAAACAGGAAACAGAAAAAATATCATATATTGTTCTTAACACTGAAAGAGGTTATCCTAGTGTTAAATTTTATGAAGCAAATGGTTTTAAAGCAGATGAGTCATTGGTGTTTATGGCGGCTGATGTATAAAACTGAAAATTTTGACAGGATGAGTGTTTTTGGAAAATGTTGAGAATAGTAGAAGCTAAAAAAGAAGATAGAGATATTATGATGAATCTTCTTGAAAAATACTTATATGAGTTTTCTCAATGGGAGAAAACAGATGTTAATGATAATGGTTTATATGGGTATGAATATCTGGATTGCTACTTTGAGGAAAATAATAGATATCCATATTTAATAAAGGTTGATGAGAAAATAGCGGGTTTGATACTAATAAGCGATTATCCTGAAGTACCAGAGGAGAGTACAGATTTTTGTTTGTCAGAATTTTTCATCATGCACAAATATAGAAGAAAAGGATATGGCAAGGAAGCGGTATTTAAGGTGCTTAATATGCATCATGGAAAGTGGCAGTTGAAAAGACACCCACACAATATAGGCTCTGTTAAATTTTGGAATAATGTAATTGATGAATATACAAGTGGAAATTACCGTTTAGTTGAGAGCTACCCTAATAAAGATGTGGATTATGAGGATGGTACACCTGCGGATGTATTTTTCTTTGAAAATTAATAAGGGAATTCACTCGAAACTTTCAGTTTGTCGATTAAAATTCTATCCTATCATAAAAATGAGCCGTCCATTCATTTCACTTTGAATGGACAGCTTCATGTCATTTCAGGCTTAATCAGATGTTCTCGTCCCGACAGCTCCTTCTTTCAGCCGCTTCATATGTTCTCTTATCTTCACCTCATAGCCGTTTCCGGAAGGCTTGTAAAATTCACGACCGTTCAGTTCATAGGGCAGATACTGCTGCTCTACGTAATGGTTGGGATAATCATGGGCATATTTGTAGCCGATACCGTGTCCCAATTTTGCTGCTCCCTTATAGTGTGCATCCTGTAAGTGAGTGGGAATCGGAAGATTTCCCGTCTCCTCCACTACTCTTGCGGCAGCAAAAACGGCTTCACACGCGGCATTGCTCTTAGGCGCGCACGCCACATAGCTTACCGCCTGGGCAAGAATAATCTGTGCCTCCGGCATACCGATGCGCTCCACCGCCATAGAGGCGTTGGTGGCAACCACAAGCGCCTGAGGGTCTGCGTTTCCCACATCCTCCGCGGCACAAATCATGATTCTCCTTGCAATAAATTTAATATCCTCGCCGGCATGCAGCATTCTTGCCAGATAATACACTGCCGCATCCGGGTCCGAGCCACGCATACTCTTAATGAATGCGGAAATTGTGTCGTAATGGTTATCTCCGGTTTTATCGTAGCGGAGCACTCTCTTTTGAATGCACTCCTGAGCAACCTCTAACGTAATATGAATTTTCCCGTCCGCGCTGCGTTCGGTCGTCATCACTCCGAGCTCCACCGCATTTAAGGCATGTCTTGCGTCACCGCCGGACAAATCCGCCAGAAACTCCAACGCATCCTCCTCGATAACCGCATTGTAGGCACCCATACCGCGGTCCGTATCGTAAACCGCCTTGCAAATCAGTTCCTTTACAGCCTCCATGGGAATGGGCTTTAGCTCAAATACAATGGAACGGGAAATCAACGCACCGTTAACTTCAAAATAGGGATTTTCCGTGGTGGCACCGACCAGTATCAGCGTCCCGTCCTCCACGAAAGGCAGTAGATAGTCCTGCTGTCCCTTATTGAATCGATGAATCTCATCAATAAAAAGGATTGTACGCTTACCGTACATGCCTTGCACATCTTTCGCCTTGGCAACCACTTCTTCCATGTCCTTTTTGCCTGCCACCGTAGCATTAATCTGGGTAAACTCCGCGCTGGTAGTATTGGCAATCACTCTTGCAAGGGTGGTCTTACCTGTTCCGGGCGGTCCATAGAAAATAACAGAGCTGATTTTATCTGCCTTGATGGCTCTGTAGAGCAGCTTATCCTTACCGATAATATGCTCCTGTCCCATCACCTCGTCCAGGGTCCGGGGGCGCATTCTTGCCGCCAGCGGCGATTCCTTTTCCATATTCGATTCCCGCATATAGGTAAATAAATCCATACTCTTCTCCGTTCCGAGGCGCAGGGCGCATCGGTTTTACTGTTCCTTTTTCAGGGATACCTGATTTTCGTTGACCGTTACAGTCTTCATGCTCCGCAGGAAGCTGGAAATGCGACTGTAGCCGAACTGTTTATAGTCAAGCTGCTTATATTTCTTGTGTAAATCATCATTTAGGGTAGAAAGATTTTCGATAATTCCGCCGTTTTTCTCTATCATACGGCAAATTTCCTTTTCCAGCTCTTCCTTTGTCAGGGACGAACATCTCTCCACATAATAAAGATTATTTTTCTTAAACACATGCAGCTCGGGAATTTCCTGGCTGACCATGGTACTCAATTTCGTATAACCGTAGTTTCTGGAATCGAAGTCTGAGAATTTATCGTTCAGTCGGTTTCCTACCCGTGCCAAATCCACCGGCTTACCGCCGTTTTCATTGATAGAGGCAAGAATTGCCTGCCGCACCTCTGAAATGGGAGTTACATTCTGCTCATCAGGCTCTAAATCATCATTCTCCGCATTTGCCAGCTTATTTTGCTCCGCTACCAGATTCAGGTGGATGAACTTATTACAGGCTCTTGTCAGCGCCATAGGCGTCTTCGACTCGCCCATACCCAGCACAAACATATTCTCCTCACGAAGCCGCATGGCAAGTCTGGTAAAATCGCTGTCGCTGGTAACAATACAGAAGCCTTGCACCTTATCCTTGTATAAAATATCCATAGCATCGATTACCATGGCCATATCCGTCGCATTTTTTCCGGAAGTATATGCAAACTGTTGCACCGGCATAATGGAATGCTCCAGCAAAAGCTGCTCATTCCAGCCGTTTCCTCTCGACCAGTTTCCGTAGATGCGGCGGTAGGTAGACACGCCGTAGCTCTCCAGTTCTTCAAAAATCGTAGCCGCATATTTGGAGCTGACATTGTCTGCATCAATCAGCACTGCATACTGCATTCTTTCGTTCAATAAGCTTTCCTTATTCTCCATGTTTCATTCCTATCTCCGGCATTTGTCTCCGGTTGTTTCGCACTCGCAAACACGCGCTCTGCGCTCCCTGTCTGCTTCGCAGACCGTTTGCAATCTCAGCGTGCACGTCCCGCACTCGCAAACACGCGCTCTGCGCTCTTTGTCTGCTTCGCAGACCGTTTGCTCGTTATCGCGGAGAAAACCAAATGCCGCCTTCGGCGTCGCTTGGTTTTCTCTCCGCGTACATTATACCACGAAACCTGCAGTATCGCTAGTCAAACAATATCTCATCCACCGTTACAAATGTATATCCTGCTTCCGCCAGCGCGTCCACTGCCTGTAATGCCGCCGTTACAGAGGTCTCGTAATAGTCGTGCATCAGTATAATTCCGTTTTCCTGTGCCTTACTTACAATGCGCTCCGTAACCGCTGCCGCATCCGTAGAGCACCAGTCCA
>SVFG01000147.1 GCA_015056975.1 Lachnospiraceae bacterium
AACGCGTCAGAGCGGATATAACAGTATCTTTTTCAATAGTTTATTTTCCGTATCCATGTGTGTGGCTGCAGCAGGGATTTTTATGATGCTTCATGGATTTTCCGTGAAAGAGATGCCGGGAACAGCAGATAGGTTAAAGGGCATCTCACAGTTGACCTTCGGTGTGTATATGCTACATCCTCTGATGCTTGGAATGGTGATGCAGATTCCCTTGGCAAAGCGGATTCCGATTGGTATTGCGTATCCTTTGCTGGCAGTGGCGGTATTTGTACTATGCCTGCTTTTGTCGTGGATATTATCGTGGATACCGGGCGTGCGGGAATGGGTGCTATATCAATCCCATGCTCCGAAGCACAAACAAAAAGAAGGTAAGGGTGATTGAGCTTAAAAATGTGGTGGCTACCACTGCACTTGAAGTTAATGTGCCTTCATGCCCCATGTTTTTGGCCATGATGTAGCAGCTTACCGTGGTGGGTGAGCCCAACATCACGAGAATTGCCACGAGCTTAGGGCCTGTGAAGCCCAATGTTACGGCAAGAGGAAGGAACAGGCAAGGGAAGACTACCAGCTTAAGTAGCGTGGCTACAGCGGTAGGTTTTACCAGCTTGATTGCCTTGCGCCCTTCGAAACCTGCACCCAATGCGATAAGAGCTAACGGTGTGGCCAGAACTGAGACATTGTTCAGGGTTTTGGACAGAATAATGGGGAAGTCGATTTGCAAGGCGGAAGTCAGCATTCCCAACAAAATGCCAATGATAATAGGGTTTGTCAAAATACCTTTAACGGATGCTTTTAGGGATGCCCGGTCAAGACCGTGGGCACCGGGACCCGTAAAAGAGAGAATCAACACGGCAGCAATGTTATACAAAGGGACGGTACCAATAATCATCAGAGGAGCCATGCCGGAATTGCCGTAAATATTCTGGATAAATGCAATTCCCAAAACAGCAGCACTGCTTCTGTAGGATGCCTGAATAAATTCGCCCAGACTGGCTTTGTTTTTGTAGAAGATACCGGCGAGAAGCCAGATGACACTGATGCAAAGCAGAGTGACAAAAAAGCAATACAGTACATATTTTGTGTCCCAGACACTATAAAAATCAGACTCTGCGATGTCCCTGAATACAAGGACAGGCAGAGTTACTTTATAGTTAAAAGAATTTAGAGTTTTAATAAAGGGTTCATCTAAAACCTTGAGCTGCTTTAGTATGTAGCCCAGCACCATCACCAGAAAAACAGGTATGGTGGCATTTAAGCTGAATAATAACTGTTCCATGAAAAGACCTCTTTAAACCGATATACTTTCAGCGAAGGTATCATCCTTGCTGTTGATAGTGTACAGAGTTCTGTACTCGGAGGGTGAACAGCCCTTTAAACGTTTAAAAGTGCGGTTGAAGGATGAAAGGCTTGCAAATCCCGACTTTAAGGAAATCTCTGTGATGGCAAGATTGGGTACAATCAACATTTGCTCGGCAGCCTTAATTCTTCTGGCGCTTAAGTAATCATAGAAGGTCTGATTGGTATATTGCTTGAAAAGTCTGGTAAAGTAAAACTTGGAGAAGCAGGCTATGGAAGCAGCCTCCTCAAGTGTAATATTCTCAGAATAATGGTTGTCCAAATAGTCTAATACCATGGAAAGACGATTCATCAGGGAATTGGACTTAGTGGAAGAACTCATGGAACGGTTGACTGTGTTCACGGTATTCTCACCGATTTTGGCAAAGAAGTTCAAAAGGCAGGAGTAAATGTTAATCTCCTTGGTGATGCTGTCACCCCAGTAATGCTCTGCAAGCTGCATCATGATAGCAGCCTCGGAGGTGTAAAACTCGGAGTCCATGTTGCAGGGTATGTAAACCGGCTGGCTTAACAGGGAGAGAATATAGTTAAAGCCGGGAAGCTGGGAAAAATGATCCAGCTCCAGAATAAAGATAAAGCGAGAACCGTGTGTAGGCGCGTGAAGGGAGTGTACGCTTCCTGCGGGAATTACAAGGATGTCGCCGGGATTTAGAGAGTACTCCTGCTGTTGGATAAACACAGTATAATTCTGCTCCAGAGGCATAATAATCTCGAGCGCAGTGTGCCAATGCTCTGAAAAGTTGGCGTACTGGATGTTGTACCAGAAACGCATGGACAATCCTTTGACATAATTAAAGGTCTCCTGCTCGCCTTCCAACGAACTGGTGTAACCGCGGAGCATATCCGGCTGCGTAAAATAATGCATTTTCTGTTCCTGTGTTAATTCAATAAGATGGTTGGTACTCATGAACTCTCTCCTTCTTCAAACACTGCCCTTAGATACATCATCTTGTGCCAGAGCAATATCGGCAAAGCAGATATTGTTTAAAATGACAACAGATGCGTACAAGTTGCACAAACAAAATTACACAAATCAAGTAAAATTCAACAGCTTACCTAAAGCAATCATAGCATATTCGCTTTTATTTGGCAATACCTTCTAATTCACTGTGCAGTTAGTGCTGTGCACATATTGCGCAAATGTTACACAAATGTTACAAACATTACAAAATAAATAATTGGGTAAAGGTAGCGTGTTTACGTGTTTTTATGGTACAATAGTGCCATGGAAGCATATTTGGATATTGTCATTATAAGTGTAATTATTTTAATAATATTAATTTTTTTTGCCTGTGTATTTGCACAAAAACGCAGGAGAAATCGCATTCCGGATGATATTGACCTGATGGAGGGGCATGATTTTGAGTATTTCTGTGCCGGTCTGTTGCAGAAGAGGGGCTTTATGGAGGTGGAGGTCACAAAAGGCAGCGGCGACTACGGAATAGATATCCTTGCTCAGAAGGACGGCATAACATATGCCATCCAGTGCAAATGTTATGCCGCGCCTGTAGGGGTTAAAGCTGTACAGGAAGCGTATGCAGGCAGGGATTACTACGACTGTATGGTGGGGGCTGTGCTGACCAACCAGTATTTCACCACGCCTGCAGTGGAGGCAGCGAAGAAGCTGAAAATTTTACTCTGGGACAGAGGGTATCTGGAGTCCATGATGGAGGAGTGACGCATTCCGCAGAGTGACTTAACCCTCCACCGGAATAAAGTTTTCAAGCTGCTCGGACAGGGAAGTGAAGTCAGAAGGACCGCAATCCAAATAAAATGTATGGAACTGATAATCGGAATAGGCACTGCCCCAGAGGGCGGCTGCCTGTTTTTTTAGTTCCAGAATTTCCAGATAGCCCAGATAATACTTTAAATAATTACAGGGATTCTCGGCTATGTAAGTGTAAACGGCGTCTACGGTGGCGGAGTCTGTGATACCAAAGGGTTTCAGTATTTTTGCGATTTCTTCTGTGGATGCATTTTCATAGTGCAAAAGTACATCAATCAGAGAATACAGGCACAGCTGAAGACTGCGGTTGTGCTTTTCCAATTGTACACAGACAGAATCTCCGGGGCGGTTGTGCTCCTTCATAAGCGCGGATGCATAGTCAAAGGACATAAATTCCACATACAATGCCCAGCCCTCCAGATAACCGCCATACCATAGCAGGGAGCGGATTTTGTTGTCGCCGTTCTGTATCAGATGACGGTTATTGTAAACGTTCTGATAAAGATGTCCCGGGTAGCCCTCGTGGGCAAGAGTGGTGTAAAGCTCCAGACCGGAGGGGGAATTCTTTTGATTAATATAAATGACATTGCTGTCAGTATCGTCTATGGGTGTGGTCAGGTAAAAGGCAGGAGCACAAAACTGTTCAAGACTGGCGGAAACCTTTTTTACTGCCACATTAGGAATGCCGGTACCTACTGATTGCAGGGAAGGAAAATCCTCTTCCATGCGAAGCTGTACATCCGCGAGCATGGTGGCTGCATCCTGATAAGGAAGGCAGGTGTATTCTTCCGTGGAAAGAAGGGGCATGTATTCGGGATGTTTGCCGGCCAGAGATTGAATGGTTTTGTATTCCTCTGTCAGCTTTGCGGTCAGCATGGAAGTAATTTCTGCTATCGGCCGGTAAGAGCCGGTT
>SVFG01000148.1 GCA_015056975.1 Lachnospiraceae bacterium
CACACCGGCCTCGGTCAGGTTTACCACCTTATCCTTCTCGTTTACAATGAAGTCGCCGGACTCCTCGCGGACAATACCCATGATGGCTTCCATCTTGGACATTTCCTGCATATCCTCGCCGCGCTTCATTCTTCTTGCCAGCAGGTCACACATCTCGTAAAGAGCCGTGGACTTACCGCTCTGTCCGGAAATAATCAGAGGAGTTCTCGCCTCGTCAATCAAAACAGAGTCTACCTCATCAATAATACAGAAGTTCAAATCTCTTAAAACAAGCTGCTCCTTGTAGATTACCATGTTGTCACGCAGGTAATCGAAGCCCAGCTCGTTATTGGTAACATAGGTAATATCGCAGCTGTAAGCCTTCTGACGCTCCTCACTGCTCATACTGTTCAAAACCACACCAACGGTCAGTCCCAGGAATTCATGCACCTGGCCCATCCACTCGGCATCACGCTTTGCAAGGTAATCATTTACCGTAACGATATGAACACCCTTGCCCGACAATGCGTTCAGGTATGCAGGCGCAGTAGAAACCAGAGTCTTACCTTCACCGGTACGCATCTCCGCGATACGTCCCTGATGCAGGATAATACCACCCATCAGCTGTACACGGTAATGCTCCATGTTCAGTACACGTCTTGCCGCCTCACGTACGGTTGCGAACGCCTCCGGAAGCAAGTCGTCCAGAGTCTCCCCCTCTGCCAGACGCTTCTTATACTCCGCAGTCTTCCCCTTTAGTTCTTCATCGGACAACGCCTGCATGGTAGGACGCAGTTCTTCAATCTTGTCCACCAGCGGTATAATCCGCTTTACTTCTCTTTCGCTGTATGTTCCGAATATTTTATCAATAATCTTCACGCGTTTTCACACCTTTCCGTCTCCGCCCCCCTTATTTTCACACGGGATAGACGATTATTTGACTTAACTGCAAAATCAGCCGCCAAAACGACCACTATCGATTATTGTACCAGAATTTACGTATGGATTCAACACTAAGGTTTTTACAAGGTCTGAACATTTTGTAAATTCTCTGTTAAAAATTGACATACACCTGCCAAAACAGTATAATTTTTGTCAGAAAGGTGGTAGCAAAACTATGAACAAAGAGACATTACATATTTACGTAAATTTACCCGGAAAAACACCCTGTTTTTCCACCATTCAGGAGGCACTGGACAGCGTGGCATGTGAGTCCGCTCCCGTTGCTTATCCTGCACCTCACGAGGATATCGCACCCGTAGTTATCCATATCGGTAAGGGTACCTATCGGGAGAACCTCGTAATTACCCGCCCTTATTTGACCTTGGTTGGCGAGGGCGATGCGCGCGAGGATGTTGTAATCGTATACGGACTCTACGCAAATGAGATTATGCCCGAGGGCGACAAGCGCGGCACCTTCCGCACCGCATCCGTGCGCATTTTCACTCACGATTTTACCGCAAAGCATATTACCTTCCAGAACGATGCAGGCTTCGGCTACCAGGTTGGACAGGCACTGGCGTTATATGTAGACGGTGACAGGGCATGCTTCGAGGACTGTTCACTTCTCGGCAGTCAGGACACTCTCTTTACCGCTCCTCTGCCCGAGAAGGAATTCCAGCCCGGCGGCTTTAAGGGCCCCGGTGAATTCCTGCCCCGGACCATGACCCGCCAGTTCTACAAGAACTGTTACATTCAGGGCGATGTGGATTTCATCTACGGCAGTGCAATCTGCTGGTTTGAGGATTGTGTGATTTTCTCCAAGTATCCCGATGGCAGAGAGCTTCCCGAGGATCCTAACCACAAGTCAATTCTGGGCTATGTAACCGCCGCTTCCACACCGGAAAGCGGGGAATTCGGTTATGTATTCAACAACTGCAAGCTGGAAAGCGATTGTCCCGCACAAACCATCATGCTGGGACGTCCCTGGAGAGAATTTGCAAAGACCGTCTTCTTAAACTGCGAGCTGGGCGAGCATATTCACCCCGTAGGCTGGATGGATTGGGGCAAGACTCACGGTAACTTCTACTACGGCGAATACAACTCCTACGGTCCCGGCGCAAGCCCTGAGACAAGAGCAGATTTCTCCCACCAGATGACCGCCGAGGAAGCTGCAAAGTACACCATGGAGAATGTTTTGAAGGATTGGAACCCTCTTGCATAAACCATAAGATATTTCCCGGAAAATGATTTGGATTCAAAAAGCAAGCCCGCAATTTACAAACGTAAACTGCGGGCTTTATCTATCTGCGCAAGCTTTCCTATGCACCGATTACCTAACCTCTTCTATCGCTCTGTATATTTCTTCATAGGAATAATCCCTCACTCCGCCATCTTGCACACATCAATCCAACTCACATATCCTGAATATTTCTCAAGCTCTTCCATGGTAAGCTCTATAGCACTGTTGGCGCTGCCGCATGCCGGAAATACCGTAACGAATTTCTTTAGGGACTCATCCAGATATACCTCTACGCCCTCATTCACTGCAAAGGGGCAGACTCCGCCCACAGCATGTCCAATCAACGGCTCCGCCTCATCATAGGATAACATCTTTGCTTTCGCTCCGAAAAAGGCTTTATACTTATGATTATCAATTTTTACATCACCTGCCGCAACTATCAGCACCACCTTTTCACCCACATGAAAGGACAGCGTCTTTGCAATACGCCCCTCCTCACATTGAAGTGCCTGCGCCGCCAGCGCCACCGTTGCACTTGAGGTTTCAAACTCCAGAATTTTATCCGCTATTCCTAATGTTTCAAAATATGCTCTTACTTTTTCGATTGCCATTGTATTACGCTCCTGTCTTTATGTCTGCTAATGTTTCCTCAGTGCCTGATTCAACCCGTCCAATCACTTACTCCGTTCCCCCACCTCTACCGCGTCATAATTAGCTGTCTTTTCACTATCCTGCCGAATAATCTAAAGCCATGGTATTCCAAATTGGAATTTGACGCTCCGTCAACCTGAAATTTTACGCTCTGTCTTAGTTACTCCGCAAGACTGGGAATTGTCCCTCTATTTTTTTATCAGAATGTGATAATGAGCAGAATTGAATCTTTTTCCATCATGTTTATAGTAAGTCTCCACATGAGATATGCTCACAATCTCAAAGTCTTTAAAAAGATCTATGGCATCATTATAATCAGCATAAAAATGCGGAACTCCATGTTCGGGTCCATTATCCATTCTCACTCTGGTATTCTTATCTAAAAGCGGCCATTCATCTTGCTTAAATCCCCATGTTTCTTTAGAAGCTAATGTAAGAAAACACTCTCCCCCATTTCGAAGTACACGTCTTATCTCATCAATTGTCTGTACAACGCCCTTAGTATCAGAATGTGAAATCACATTTCTACACATAATGCAATCTACACTACCGTCTTCATAAGGAAGCTTAAGCATATCTCCTATCGCGTAATCAAAATGCAATCCTTCCTGCTCAGCCCATTGTTTTGTACTTACCACAGCTTCTTCACTGATATCTAAACACCTTACATTAAAACCATTTTTTCCAAAGAAAATGGAATGCCTTCCAATCCCACATCCTAGATCCAAAAAATCTTCTTTTCCTTGCATCTTCCAGCGATTGACCAGATAATATGATTCTTCTGAAGGATTTCTCCAGTACTCTCTTTGATTCTCCCCCAACATTTCCCATTGCCATCCCTTTGATATACTCATTACAAAAATCCTCCAATAATTTCACTTTTTTCCCTGAATCGTAATTCACTCAAACTAAACAGTGCGACAACTTCAAATTTTCCACTCTCATAATTGAAATTTACCTATTTCTTTATCACATATATATATCTTGCCATTTTTTTCTTAAATTGCTCAAATGATTCAGAAACGCTCTCTGTTTGTCCTATTAACATATCAAACCAGTTCCTATGTCCCTCTGCTTCAAATTCTTCTTTATGCAATATTGCAGAAACACGCTTGTTCTTAAGCAGCTTGTAAGTTTGTTCTGTTATATCCGTCACTTCATAATTCATTCCA
>SVFG01000025.1 GCA_015056975.1 Lachnospiraceae bacterium
GGTACGTAAGAAGGGAAAGAGCTTAAAGGGATGTATCGCACAGTTGTTGGAGTGGTCGTTTAAGAATTCCTACCCGGTGGATAAGGAGATTACGCAGAAGGTTGGCATCAAATACGAGGTAAAGCTTGGTATCCCGGGAATGGGGACGGCCAAGAGGATTATCCGTGAATACTACTTAGGAAAGTAGGTGCAGCATGATAGCATTCAAAGGATTTAACCGGGACCTGCAGGCAACGATGGGACGTGGCACGTTTCAGTTTGAAGCAGGTAAAACATACGAAGAAAAAGAGTGTAAGTGTGCACATAATGGATTCCATTGCGCAGAGGATCCTCTTTGCGCTTTAGGCTACTACAGCTCAATGAGTGACCGTTATTTTGTAGTACGTGCGGAAGGTGATATCAATCAGGATGGATATAACTCCCGTATCAGCTGTACGAAGCTGACATTAGTAAAAGAGATTTCTCGCGTGGAGCTTGGAGCATATGCATGTAAGTATATGGCCAAGTATCCGGAGAGAAAACCGGATTTTCACAATGTGGCATTAGAAAAGGGAATGTGTCACACGAAAGACGATTTCATTATCGTTCGTGGGAAGCACCCACAGGCAGCAGGCGTCAAAGGCTCTTATGTATTTCTTGTAAAGGAAAAACCAAAGAGCAAGGAGATAGCGGTTATCTATCCCTTCTACGTAGATGGTGAGGAGATAAAGGAAAGTACATATTACGGACTTAGGGGGGAAGAGCTATGCAGAAAAAAGAGCTGAGAAGCTTAAAACGCATCAATGCTACCCCGCTAATGGTGAAGTTGGCCAAGGATAATATGCTCCCGGAGCCAAAGGAATATGCCACGTATTGGGGGAGAAAGGAAAAGCGTACCACCAGATACGATATGTTTATACGATGCCAGTCCAGAGGAAAGCTGTTGATGGTTGCGTTGTTCTTTCCGGGAGACTTAAGGGCAGGAACAATAACCCCTGCATATGAGGTTTATCTGAATCCCGAAGGTGATGAGTTCGTTACCCGTGTACTTGCAGATGGGAAAGAAGTGAAATGGTCTGATGCAAAAATCTGCAATTTGCCCCGCGTAAAGGAGGAGACAGACTACGGAAGCTCATGGTATTGTGCAGTTCCTTATACAGAAAGACTGGCGCGCATATGGCAGAATCCAGAAGGACAGAAAACCATAAAGCAGATGCTTGGCGTAGATAAGGGCGGCATAGCAGGGATAGAGAAGTGGCAGGATAAAGCACGTGATGTTCAGATTGCGGCAGCAGAAAAGAAAGAGCAGGCACCGTGGGATGCAGATATGGCATTGGTACCGGAGGTGATGAAAGGATTTAAGAGATTTACGGAACATGATGCCAGACCAGAGCACTTTATCTTTTATGACTATAACCGTAAGGGCGCTACCAGCGGTTACTGCACTTACTGTGAGAAGGATGTTCCAATCACTAAGCCTAAGCATAATGCGAAAGTGAAGTGCAAGTGTTGTCGGAAGGAGGTACAGCTTAAGTCTAAGGGCAAGATAAAGACGTTAGATACTGAACATTACACAACAGAGTGCATACAGAAAATAGAAGGAGGCTTTGTTATCCGCACATTCCGTACAAGAATCAGTTGGTACAACTGTACACCGGATAAACCGACCGTGTACATCGCTGAGGATGCTCGTGAGCTATGTTTTGAGAACGGCATTACTAAACGGTACGAGATGGGGATGTACAAAAACAAAATCCATCGTTGGATTCCTACCGGTAACAGTTATTGGTGGGGTGGTGCAAAGCTTTATAAACGAAATATAAGCGCACTTAAGAAAAGCGTTTTAAAAAGAAGTGCCTTTGATTTGTGGGAGACGCTACCTTGCCCGTTGGCAAAGTACCTTAAGGTAGAAGCAGGGAATCCTGCAATAGAGATGCTTGCAAAGCTCGGAATGTTCTGTTTGGCAAAGGAAATGATTGAGTGGCCGTATCAGAGAAAATTGTTAAAAGAGGATGCTACGGAGCTTTCGAAGATGCTACAGCTGGATAAGGCAAGACTTGGACGCTTGCGGGCAATGGATGGCGGAATACATTGCCTTAAATGGCTACAGGAAGAAAAGCGCAGGGACACTATTTGGCCGGATGAAATGATTAAAGAGATGGGTAATGCAAAATTGGAATATGATGATTTCGATTTTATACCGAAGCCGATTCGTTACGTACATGTGTGGAATTATTTGCGCAAGCAGGCAGCAGTCGCTAATGAAGATATGCAACAGACATGGAGTGGCTGGCGAGATTATATGGATATGATTGAAAAGGCAAAATGGAATATGGATTCTGAGCAGATAATCTATCCCAAGGATTTAAAGGCGGCTCATACCGAGGTTGTATTGTTCCTGCAGGGCAACAACATGAAAGAGCAGGCAAAGAAGCTTGCCAAGAAGTGGCCAAAGGTAAATAAGGTGCTCCCGGGCATAAGTAAATTTGAGTATACCCATGGAGATTATCAGATTGTGGCTCCTAAGGATATTTTGGATATCGTGAAAGAGGGAACGGCGCTGAGCCATTGCGTACATACCTGTGATTTCTATTTTGACCGTATATCCAAGAATGAGACGTATTTGTTCTTTCTTCGTAAGAGCAATGCACCGGATACACCATGGTATACCCTCGAAGTAGAGCCATCCGGTAACATTCGTCAGAAGAGAACTACCGGTGATAACCAGCTGAAGGATGTAGATAAGGCATATGCGTTTTTGAAACGCTGGCAGAGGGAATTCAAGAAGCGCCTGACTCCGGAGGAGATAGAGTTAGGCATATTAGCAGATGCGGCGCGCATCGAAGAATATAAGAAACTAAGGACGGACGGTAATAGAGTGTGGCACGGAAAGCTGGCAGGACAATTGCTGGCTGATGTATTGGAAGCTGACTTTATGGCCGTAGAGTAGGAGGAAAAATGGAAGGACAGATTACGCTGGCGACATGGCAGCAGTGGAGGGAAGAAATTAAGGAGAAGCTTAATCAGACAGTAGAGAACTTTATTTTTATCGGGTACCGCTTAAGACAGATTGATGAGACGCAGGCATTTAAACAGGGAGGCTATGCAAGCCTTCAGGAATTTGCCCAGGCAGAATTAAACCTAAGCGCATCTACGGTATCAAGATTCATGGCGATAAGTGCCAAGTTTACCATTGAGGGCAGGGGGCAGCAGTTGCTCCCGTCCTTGGAAGGGATGGCATATAGCAAACTGCAGGAGATGCTTACCCTGTCAGATGCAGATTGTGAGCTGATTACACCACAGACTACGGTAAAGGACATTAAGGAGCTGAAGAGATTTAATCACGCGGATCCTAACGAGGAGAGAGTAGTAGACGGTGAATTGTCCCATGTACAGGTGTGCATTAAGGATTTCTTTGCTAATCCCGCTAGAAAAGAGATTTTCAATGAGATTTTGCGTGGTGTAAACGATATAGAGGACCTAGTGGACAGATTAAATCCAGCTGGTAACCTCACACATAGATGCGGCCTTGTGTATATGTTCTTCTATGACGTGGATAAAGGTGTAGGAATTAAGCTGATGACGAGTCCAATGCCGAGAAAGATAAGTTATCGAGAGTTCCTGTCAATGGTATATGAGCTGTTTGTAGACCATGAAGACGAGAAGGACCCGTGGAAGAGCGTGTATGGAGAGGTTAAAGAGGAAGAAAAGAAGCCTGCGCCGGCAGCAGTCGCTAAAACTGCTCCAAAACCTGCCCCTCAAAAGCCGAAAAACGCCCAAAAGACTAGTACAGAGTCCACTTTTGGTAGTGAGGATGAAACACAGGTTGAAGGGCAGAAAAACATCATGGATTATCCGGAATATGTACCGGATTCCATGAGAGAAGGTATCGAAAATACCGAGGAAAATACCATTGAAGAGGTAGAAGAGGTACCGGAAGACAGTATTGACGCCTCTGAAATCGTGAAAAACGTTGAAAAGACTAGTACGGAGACCGCTTTTAAAGCACCGACCGTGGATGACTTCTGGGAAGCATTTGAAATAGACCACGAGGAGCTTGCGGGATTCATGAAGCGCAATATGTGGGAAGGCTGCGGAGTGTACCGTAAACTGTCAGATATTCCGTTAGAGGAACGTAGGGAAGCCTATAACCATGCAATCAACCTGGCAGCAGGATTGGAGAAGATACTGAATGTCTAAGAGCATATTGCAACCAAAGAGCGAGAAGGTGTGCTATTTGTGCCGGTTACTAAACGTGATGAATAAGGATGCGGAGATTCCTTACGTGGAAGAGCATCATGCTGTAGGTGGTCCATATCGCCAAGCGGCAGAACACTATGGATTAAAGGTAAATCTGTGCGTGTGGCATCACCGTACCGGGGAGAAGGCAGTACATAGGGACGATGAGATGGCAGATTTGCTGAAAAAGATAGCACAGATTGCTTTTTGTAGGAAATACGGATACCGGCTGTGGATGAAGACATTCACGAAGAACTATTTGGACGAAGAGGAAAAGGAAAGATACCTGAAAGGAGTAGAAGATGTTACAGATTAATGATGTTAAGGAGCTGCAGAGCAGATTAAAGATGCACGAAGGTGCTGTTGGTAAGTGCAGTATGTATTACGTAACCGAGGATCATGAGAGAAGAAAAGTTTATACCAGAATCTATACGGATTGGTTTGAGTGCCTCCCGGAGAAGGTGTATGAGAAGGTACTGAATATCTTCAAGAAGTTGCTGAATAAGAATGTGGGAAATAACGTTCTTAGCGGATATTTCGGGAAGGATAACATTCAGATGCTACTAAACACGGTAGTGACGAGTGAATCCGATGTAACAGGGGAGAAGTTCTTGATTGATAGAATCACATCTATGTATGGCCACGTAGGAAACTACATGGTTATCCTTGCGCATAGTACATACGACGTTCCCAAGGTGGGAACGGACGGAAAGAGCCAAGGAGAGAGTGAGTGGGTGTATAAGCATCTTATGTGTGCTATCTGCCCGGTAACGTTAGAGGCGGCAGGGATAGAGGTAACAAAAGAATTGATGCTGGTATCTAAGGAGCGTAGATGGACGATACAGGAACCGATTGACGGATTTATCTATCCTGCATTTGAGGAAAGGGAGATTTGTCCGGATAAGATTATGTATTACACAGCCACTAAGGCAGAACCGGATCATAGCTTTATGGAGGATGTGCTGGGCATGAAGAGGATGTATACGCATGCAGAGATGATGGATATGTTCGATAAGATGATGCTCAGAGCAGCAGGAGACAGTAAGGAATTAAAGAATGAATTCATGATGCGCCTCAGTCTCAAGCTGTGTGACCGTCCGGAAGGGGATGTATATCTTGATATGGACGAGCTGGCACAGATAATGATGGAAAATGGGATGGACGAAGGAAGTGCGGTGAAACTGGCGACAGAGTATGGAGATACATTTGCGCCGGAATATCCTTCCTTGGGACACCTGGTAAATATCAGATACATCGAGTTGGCCAGAGAGAAACAGCGTGAAGAGAAAAAGAGTAGTTTATTGCGCAAGGCGGCAGCAGTCTTAAGTGCACACGGTGGAAATGAGGAGTTGATTAATCAGCTTCGTCAGGAAGCCGGAGGTGAATAAGTCCTTTTGGAAAATTTATATATCACAACAACAAGAGTCATGGTCAGTGGGGCCTCAAATGAGGTCCCGGAAAGGAGATAGATGGGATTTTTTAATGAAGGGCCTGTAATACAGCAGACGAGAGTGGGAGATATTATCACAGCGAGTGTAGAGGCAGAAGATGGCCTTAAAGAGATAGAGAAGTATAAAGTAACCGAGGTACATCCTCACTTGGTTATTGGAGTAGCGAATAGAGGACAGAAAAAGAGAGTGTTTTCATTCGGTGATTTAGTCATGTTCGGATATGAGAGCGCATTTCCGGAAGGGCGAAAGCCGTTGCCGGAGAGGATAAGGAAGAAACGGGTAAGTAGAACGGTTACAAATTGTAACCGGTTGGAATAGGATGCAACTGGTGACAAATTGTCACCGAATGGAATAGGAGGTTTAACATGGCAATATCAGAGGAAACAGTAATGAAAACGGCAAGAGTCATCTTGGGAGAAGATAAAGCTGAGGAAGGGAGGAAACATGTGATGATAGGTTTAGGTATAACCATAACGCTGGTAATTGGTGTAATAGGGTGTATGGGGGTAGAAGGATGGTTTAGGCTTAAAGAGATGGTGCTGCGACGTAGTCTTGATGCGATTGATAATTCTATAGAACTTGAGATTGAAAAAGAGAAGACGAAACAGTTAGAGATTAAGACGAATTACCGCGAAAAATATAATTCGTCATTGTATTAGCTGTAGGAGGAAAATACATGAATATTAAAGGGTATGGAGAAGTTTCTGCCATAAGATTAACTCACAAAGGATGCGAAATGAATTTTGAAAACATGCTTCCTGTTGTGTATTTGGAATCAGCCCCGATAACACCGGCCACATTTGCTTTTATAGAGTTTAAGGATACAAGCGAGGTTGAAATGATGATTCATATGTTAAAGAGATTCAGAGACGGATGTATCGAAGGGATGGGCAAATGGGAAGAAAAAAGGTAGTCAGATGGAGGATATGAGCATGGAGAATGTTGTATGTAATGGAGCAATAGATGTTAAAAGAACAATATGTGGCTATGAGCAAGAGATAACGGAGAAGTTAAAGGAAATCAACGGAATAGTGGCGGAGATGACAAGGCTAATAGGAGACGAACGTGTATCAGAGATGGTCGAAGAGGAGCCGAATTGCATGAGAAGTAATGTTGAAATCAATTTCAAAAATCTTTGCATTATTAAAGAGAATCTTTTGAGGCTCAGAGATTTTTTCTAGAGTGAGTTAGTTAAAAAGGTTTCGTTTTGCGACGTCGCAAGAGGTAGGAGATAAATGGTTTCACCCGGCAGCAGTCCTAAGCAGAAAGTGACGCGCCGGCAGCAGGCTTTAAGGTAGCAACAGATAAGGGAGGACTTAATGACAACGTATGATGATGTACATGCACTGTGTCCATTTTTTCAAAGCAGTGACAAAAACAGAATAATATGCGAAGGCATAGTTAAGGGCAGTAGAACAGCACTAGAGTTTACTAAGCAAGGCGAAAGAAGCAGACATAGAACGTTGTATTGCGATTGTCGTTACCAGCAATGTGAGGTATATAAGGCCCTGATGAAAAAGTATGAAGAATAGGGAGGCCGAAAGGTCTCTCTAATTTTTTGCCTTTTGGAGGTTAGAATCAAAAACTTTGATTGATTTAGAATTGATTTATAGCGAGAAAGAGGTGAGATATGCCTAAGAAGGGAGCCAAGATAGACATTTCTGAAAAGGAATGGGCAAAAATCAAAACAGAATACATCACAACAGAAATCAGTTATCGCAATTTGGCAGAAAAATTTGGAATGAGTTATACACGGCTTTACACCAGAGCCCATGCGGAAAAGTGGGGAGCCGAGAGAGAAGAGTTTCAAAAAAATCTCGTAAAAAAATCAATAGATTTGATATGTGATGAGCAGGCAGAGAGAATAGCCCGGGCGATGCGTATCGGAGATAAGATGCTGGAGCGTGTGGAGGAGTCCCTGGAACAGATAGATATGCTACTTGTAAAGACGACAGAAACCGTAGAGATTGCAAAGAAAGTGAATGGTAAGCTGGCGGACGTAAAGACAACGACGGAGAAGTTGAAGCTGCAGAAGGTGACTGTTGATAGAGCCGGATTAAAGCAATTGTCTGCAGTACTGAAAGATTTGCGTGAGATAGGAATCTTCCGAAGCGAGCTTGACAGACGAGAGCAGGAAGCACGGATTGACCGTTTGCGTAAGGATACAGAAGTAGAACAAAAGGATACTGAGATTACGGTTACATTTGAGAGCATAGATGATTATGCAGATTAAATCACACTTAGAAAGGAGATTTATCAATGTGGAAAGCAGTTAATGGAACAGACGGGATGATCGAGGTAAATGAGAGAGGTGAGGTTCGTTCTCTTTTACGTGGAACACCACGGATGTTGAAGACACAGCCGGATGCTAAAGGATATTTGAGATTAAGAGTCACGATAAACAGAGTCAAAATGGGTTTTAAAGTGCATAGGGAAGTCGCAAAGGCTTTTATACCGAATCCTCTTAAACTTCCACAGGTGAACCATAAGGATGGTAACAAGGGAAATAACTGTGTTTCAAACCTGGAATGGGTTAGTAATAAACAGAATGCAGCTCATGCAATTAGGACTGGGCTGTGGGATTCCGTTATAGAGGGTGCCAAGAGAGAGAATGAGTCTAGGAAAAAACCGGTTATAGGGTATTGCGGAGGAGAAGTAAGAAGATTTGAAAGTGTATCCGAGGCTGAAAGATTTGTTGAATCGCGCCATGTATGTGACGTCCTGAAAGGAAAGCGGGAACATGTGAAGGGTTGGAGTTTTGAATATGTGAAGGGGGGTGAAGAGTGTGAGACTAGAGTTACCAATGCCTAGTGAAAAGCAGAAATTGTTTTTAAAAGATACGCATAGGCACGTGGCTTTTGGAGGAGCACGAGGCAGGCGGTAAAAGCTTTGGAATAAGGCTAAAGGCTATAGTGCTTTGCCTTAAATATCCCGGAATCATATGTATGATTGTAAGAAAAACTTATCCGGAGCTACAGGCAAATCATGTGAAGCCACTCAAAAAGATGCTTAGGTGTGGTACGAAGAATGCGATAGCAAAGTATAACACACAGGATAAGGAGATGCGATTCAACAATGGCAGCCAGATATTATTCCGATATTGCGATACAGAAAAGGATGTAGACAGATATCAAGGTACGGAGGTGGACGTGTTGTTTCTTGACGAGGCAACGCAGCTATCGGAAGAACAGATCACAAAGATAAACGCGTGCGTGCGTGGTGTTAATGAATACCCACACAGAACATATTACACATGCAATCCGGGAGGCAAAGGGCATGGATATATCAAGAGACTGTTCATTGATAAGGTGTATAAGAAAGGGGAGTATGCGGAGGACTACTCCTTCATCCAGTCTTTGGTGACCGATAATAAGGCGCTTATGGAGAAGGACCCGGATTATCTCAAACGATTGGAGGCCCTTCCGCCGAAGCTTCGTAAGGCATGGCTGGAAGGACGCTGGGATGTGTTCGAGGGAGCGTATTTTGAAGAGTTTAGGGCGACACCTGACCCGCAGAAGTGTCACGAGGCAGGTATCACGGAAGAACAGGCCATGGATGAGCATAGATGGACGCATGTTATTAAGCCATTCAAGCCACCCCTCGATTGGAAGATATACCGTTCGTATGACTGGGGCTATGGCAAACCATTTTCATGTGGATGGTGGGCAGTCGATTATGACGGATGTGCTTATCGCATACTGGAATTGTACGGCTGCACAGGAACGGCAAATGAAGGTGTGAGGTGGTCCAATAAGGAACAGTTTGACAAGATTGCAGAGATTGAGCGCGAGCACCCGTATCTGAAGGGCAGACGAATCCAAGGCGTGGCGGACCCGTCTATATGGGATGGTTCCCACGGTATATCAGCGGCAGTGGAAGCAGAGAAGCATTCCTTGTGGTTTGAACCGGGAGTTAACGACAGAATCCCGGGATGGATGCAGGTAAGAGAGCGACTTAAGTTTGATGAGAATGGATATGCAATGATGTATTTCTTCGAGAACTGCGAGGCAATAATCCGGACAATGCCGCTAATGATGTATGACGAGCATAAACCGGAGGACTTAGACAGTGAGTTGGAAGACCATGCATGTGACGAAGTGAGATATTTCTGTATGATGCGCCCGATTGCTCCAAGGCAAATTGAAGCATCACAGAAACCGATGCTGGATCCTTTGGACCAGTATAAAGAACAGAGCAGACATGATAAAGCAATAATTAGGAGGTACTAATGGGAAAGAAAGAGAATTTGGAAACAGGAATGATGGTGCCGAGTCAACCTGCAGAGATGGTGCAGGCAGACGAGAAAAAGGCCGGAATTATAGCACGCGCGAAGCAGGAGATAGAGATGCTAAAACGTACTGCGGAGCATAAGAAGATGAAAGCGCAGGAGAAACCCAAGATTGGAGCGGAGGAACTGAGAAAAGCGTCAGAAATTCTTCGTAAGTACAAAGAAGGGAAGACAAGTCTCGAAGATAAGATTATCAAGAATGAGGAGTTTTGGAAACTTCGTCAGTGGAATTATATGGATGCCAGCGCGAATGATTTCATGCCGGCAAGTGCGTGGCTGTGGAGTTGCATTCAGAGTAGATATTCAGACGTGATGGATAGTTATCCTACATGTAATTTTCAACCACGGCAGCAGGATGATAAGGATGAGGCTAAGATGCTTTCAGCTATTGTTCCCATCATTCTGGAACAGAACCGTTACGAGGAGACTTATTCGGACATTGCGTGGTACACCCTAAAGCAGGGGGGAAGTGTGCAGGGTATCTTCTGGGATGCAAGCAAACATAACGGACTGGGAGATATTAGTGTGCGCAAGATTGATTTCTTAAATATCTTTTGGGAACCGGGTATTACTGATATTCAGGACTCGGCAAATGTGTTCACAACGGAGCTTGTGTCAAATGAGTTACTTGAGCAACAGTATCCGCAGTGCAGAGGAAAACTGAAAGGAAAAAGTACTATAACGATTGCAAAGTATTTGTATGACGAAAAGGTAGATACCTCGGATAAGAGCGTTGTAGTGGACTGGTATTACCATACTTATGTTAAGGGAAAGAAGACGCTGCAGTATGTGAAATTCGTCGGGGATATTGTTCTTTATGCGACAGAGAATGAGACGAAGACAGAGGAAAAGGTAGTCGTTGATCCGGAGACAAAGATTCCTTTAACGGTACCTGTAAAACCATCCATGGCAGAGACCGGATTGTATGAACATGGCAGATATCCGTTTGTAACATTCCCACTGTATCCGATGGAAGGGTGTTTGTGTGGTTATGGCCTGACGGATATCGGAAGAGATACACAGCTTGTCATTGATAAGTTGAATAAGGCAATTGTAGATAATTCTGTTATCGGTGCCACTCCGCGATATTTCATCAAGAGTAATGGAGCAGTTAATGAGCAGGAATATGCGGACCTTTCAAAACCATTCATTCATGTGCAAGGAAATATTGGTGAAGAGGATATTCGTCCGGTAGATGGAAAAGAATTGGCGCCTATTTATGTGAACGTGCTGACACAGAAAATAGAAGAGCTTAAGTACGTAACCAGCAACCAAGATTCCAATAACGGAATTGCACCAAGTGGTGTTACTGCAGGAAGTGCTATTTCTGCATTACAGGAGGCAGCAGGTAAGAATGCGAGAAGCTCCAATAAGGCATTTCATAGAGCATACAGAGAGGTGTGCTACCAGATTGTAGAGCTGATTAGACAGTTCTATGATATCCCGAGAACGTTCCGTATTAATCCGGACGGTATGCATGAACAGTTTGTTCAGTTTAGTAACGCGGGATTGAAACCACAAAAGCAGGAAACCATGGGGATTGCGACCGGATTGAGATTACCGGAATTTGATATTGATGTCACAACGGAGAAGGCAAATCCGTACAAGAAGATGGAGATTAACGAGCTTGCTCTAAACTTCTATGCACAAGGATTCTTTAATCCGCAAATGACAGATCAGGCGCTTGCATGTTTGGATATGATGGATTTCACGAGGAAGGAAGATGTCATGTCGAAGATTCGGGCGAATGGTACGATGCAGGAGTTAATGATTAAGTATCAGCAGTTAGCATTGGAATTGGCCAATAGAATCAGCCCGAAGATGGCAAAGATGGTAGGTCAGCAGATATTGGCAATGGGCGGTCAACCGTTGCCGCAAGGAATGGGACAGCCGGTAGAGTTAAGTGGCGACACATCAGAGCATCCGTTCAATGAGAAGGCAAGAGCACAGGCGAGAGCTTCAACAGAGGCAGATTAGGAGGGAATATGATTGTAGTAAAGTTTAAACCAAAAACATATGAGGTAACAGTTACGGGGCATGCAGGTCAGAATAAGAAAGGGAAGGATATCGTGTGCAGTGCGATATCCATCCTCTTTTACACGTTAGGTGACAGCCTTATGAAGTGCATGGAAATGATGGAAGAGGAACCGGTAGTTAAGGATGATGATGGTTACGGGTACGCGATATGCAAGCCAAAGGAAGAGTATGTAGCCAACATTGAGATGATTTACTGGACTGTTTTAAATGGTGTGCAGCTGGTAGCGGAGACATATGGGAAATATGTGAAGTTGGTTATTGAAGAAAATGATTAAAAATTTTTTGTTTTGGAGGTTAGAAAACAAATCTAGCGATTCAGTACAATGAATTTACAGAGTGGCTCGTATCCCAAACTACAGAAAGGAGCAGATAATGCTTAAGAAATTTTTACCAATCAACTTACAGCTGTTCGGTGAAGGTGGAGATGGTGGAGATGGTGGCTCAGCATCACCAGCCGGAGAAAGCGTAGTTGACAATACCGGAGAAGATTTAGTAAAAGCCTCCATCCCGGAGAAGGCGAGAAAATTTTATGAGAAGGCAATGGCGAAACAGTCTTCAGCGCAGAAGCAGAGTTCACCGGAGGAACCTTCATCACAGCCACAGACTACCACTGAGGCAAAAGCAGAAGAGAAGCTTTCTTATGCGGACATGATTAAATCAGACGATTATAGGGAAGAGCACGAAGCTTACATGAAGAAAACCTTGGGAGATAGGTTAAAGAAGTATAAAGGCATGGAAGCGGAACACGGAAAGGCTATGGCGACACTTGAGATTGTGGCCAACAAGTACGGTGTGAATCCCGATGACGAGCATTTCTTGGAAGTGTTAGGTCAGAAAATTGAAGAGGATGATTCGTACTATGAGAAGTACGCCATGGAGCATGATATGACAGCGCAGGAAGCACGTCGTATGGTCACCATGGAAAGGAAAGCAACTCAGCTTGAGAGGGCAGAGACAGAGAGGAAGGCACAGGAACAGAGATTGCAACAGTTTCAAATCATTCAGCAGAATGCGGCGAAAACGAAAGCACAGTTCCCACAGTTCGACCTTGAAACTGAATTCCAAGATGAGAGATTCCGCAGATTGTGTTTAGCAAACAACGGAGATACCACAGCAGCTTACATGGCGTGTCACTGGAACGACATTATACCGGCGCAGGTACAGATGGCGGCACAGCAGATTCAGAGCCAGACGGCAGCAGCAGTAGCGGCAAATAAGTCGCGTCCTGTTGAGAATGGTTTATCATCCACAGCTCCCTCGACTGCAAAAGAAGACTTTAGAGGCATGTCCCTGGAACAGCTTAGAGCATACGCTGAGCAGGAACGCAGAAAGAAACGCGGGAGATAAGGAAAGCTCCCGGTGATTTGGGAGGAAAAATTATGAAGCACAAATTATTATTGAACATGCAGTTGTTCGCAGATGTAACCCCGGTAAACGTTACCACACAGGAGAGTTTATCTCCAACCATGAAGACATTCTATGACACCACTCTCTTAGAGAATGCGCGTGAACAGATGGTCTTCACACAGTTTGGAGAAAAAGTTCCCATGAAGGGTAACAAGGTGGAGTTTAGAAAGTTCAATACTTTCGCAAAGGCATTAACTCCATTAACAGAAGGTGTTATTCCTTCAGGTCAGACATTCGGTATGACCAAGATTGAGGCTGAGACTACGCAGCACGGCGATTACGTAGCTGTATCTGACAGACTTGAACTTGAGTCTTACGATGATGTTATTTTCGGTGCAACCGAGGAAATGGGTGCAGCAGAGGGTGAAACCTTTGATACCTTAACCAGAAATATTCTTGTAGCAGGTAATTCTGTGGCATATTGTCCGAATGGAACCACAGAGGTAACTTCCAGAGCAGACCTTACCAATGCTTGTATTCTTACCCCGGATATGGTTAGTAAGGCTGCAACATGGCTTAAGAAGAATAAGGCACCGAAGATTGATGGTTACTATGTAGCTATCATCCATCCGTCAGTAGCTTACGACTTGAGAAGCACTGATGAATGGAAAGAGTACCATAAGTACAATGCGGTAGATCCTATTTTCAAGGGTGAAATCGGTGAGATGCATGGTGTTCGTTTCGTGGAATGCGGCGAGTCCAAGATTTGGAGAGAAGAGGGCGGCAACGCTACATACGCAACCTTATTCCTTGGAAAGAAGGCATTCGGTGTGCTTGAACCGGAAGGTGAAGGCATGGAGATGATCGTTAAGCCAAAAGGACAGATTGGAGGACCGTTAGAGCAGTTCAGTACCATTGGTTATAAGTTCTGCCACGGTGCAAAGATTCTTTATCAGGAGAGAATTCTTCGTGTAGAATCCGGTTCCAGCTACGGCACAATCGACGAGGCAAACTAGTAAAAGAAAAGGGGAGAGGATTCGCCGTCCTCTTCCCTACCATTAATTGGAGGTAAGTTATGGCAGAGACAACTAAACAGACGGGAAAGAGTGGCAAGCGCGTGTCGGTAAAACTTCCGAGAAACGCAGGCCAGAATGCAAACCAGGACGAGTTCTTCTCAGTGAATTTCAAAAACTATATTATCCGAAGAGGAGAAACGGTAGAGATTCCGGAAGAACTGGCAGAGGTAATTACGAATGCGGAGAAAGCAGAGGAATACGCTATGCGTTATGCCGATGAGAAAGCGCAGCGTGAACCTAAGTAAAGAGAAGACGCAAGGAGAGGCATTCGCTTCTCCTTTTTTGTTAGGAGGGTATCGGATGACAATAAAAGAATGTATCGATGAAGTTGATAGCGTAAAGCCAAATCAGTATTCCATTCCGGAAAAAGTGAGATGGCTTTCTTTTGTTGATGGCTTGGTTATCAATGAAGTGCTTAAGATGCACGAGGATTACGACAGCAAGTATGACGAGTTCGCGGGATATGATGCGGATAAACTGGGAACGAAGCTAATCGTGGAGGCACCATATGACAGCCTCTATGTAGCGTATTTAAAGATGAAAATTGATGAAGAGAACGGGGAGACTGCAAAATACAATAATTCGGCCACAATGTTCAATTCATATATGACGGTATATAAACGGTATTACCACAACAGGCATTTGCCGGTAAGTGGTAAGGGAATGAAGATATTTTAGGAGGTAGGCATGAAGTTTCCAATGATGCAGGAAATAAGCAGGTATAGGGAAATGACAACAGCATTTGGTGGTTACAATCATCAGGCCTCTTGTGCGGATGGGGAGTTCTTTGACATGCAGAATATGACAGCCCAAAACCATCCCATGCTATCTCCAAGACCTCATAGAGGAATTGTAAAGCAGCTGACAAATCCACAAGGGATACTAGATAAAGAAGACCTCATGTGGATAGATGATGGAGTGCTGTATAAGAATGGAGAGCCGGTGGAGCTGGATGGTGTTGAGTTGTCTTCTGAGGAGAGCATGTGTCCGAAGACGATGGCCAAGATGGGTGCGTATGTAATCATCATGCCGGATAAAGTGTGGTATAACGCGGATGACGGAGAGTGTGGGTACATGGAAGCTTCCTATGAGAGTGAAGAGGAAGAACAGGTAACAATAACACTTTGTGAGTCAGATGGTACGGCCATTACCTGGCACGATGAAGAGTATTACAAGGAAAATGAACCTCAAAACGGTGACTATATGATGACAATGACGAATGGGAAAGCTTCACTCAAGGTTTACTCATCAAGTACGTCAATATGGGCATCGGTGACCACTACATATATGCAGATAGGTGCAACGGGAATAGGAAAGAATTTCGAGAAAGAGGATGGTGTAAAAATCATCATTGATAATACGGAAGCAAAGTGGGAATATGCGCCCAACATATTTGTCAATGAGGAAGAGGATGGAACACTCTCGACAAACACGGCAATTTACGACAGGACGGATGACTGTATTACAATCGTCGGTATTTTGGATGAGAATCATACTTTTTCGAATCTTCCCATCAAGGTAAGGCGAGAAGTCCCGGAAATGGAGTTTATCACAGAGAGCAACAACAGACTGTGGGGATGTTCCAAAGACGGTCACGAGATTTACTGTTGCAAGCTGGGAGATGTGAAGAATTGGAATTGTTTCCAAGGGATTTCGACGGATTCCTACGCAGCAACCATTGGTTCGGATGGAAAGTTTACCGGAGCAATTACTTATTTAGGCTATCCCATTTTCTTTAAGGAAGATTGTCTTATCAAAGTGCAGGTGAGTAGTGTAGGAGCACACCAGACCAAAGAGACAAAGTGTAGGGGTGTACAAAAAGGCTCTGAGAAGAGTTTGGTTATTTTGAATGAGACGCTGTTTTATAAATCTACTACCAGCATTTGTGTATATGCAGGAAGTTTACCTGCGAGCATTTCAGACAATTTGGATGAGGTGAGATATTACGATGCAGTTGCCGGTGCTATAGATAACAGATACTACATTTCAATGAAAGATAAAGCAGGGAAGAGTCATCTGTTTGTGTATGACCAGAAGAGCAACATATGGAGCAAGGAAGATAATACAGAGGTTATGTATTTCTGTAGACATGCAGACGATTTGTACTTCATTGATGTGTCGGATAAGTATATGAAATCTGTATGTGGAACATTACCGTTTGGCGTTCCGGAAGAGCATATGGAGGGTGAATTGGATTGGTTCGCAGAATCCGGAACGATTGGATATAACCTGCCGGATAACAAGTATGTGGCGCGAATCAATATCCGTTTGAACATGGCGCTTGGAGCAATGGTGGATTTCTATATGCAGTACGATTCCAGCGGGGAATGGGAACACAAATTCAATATGAGTGGACAAGGAACACGTTCCTTCACCATACCGGTGATACCGAGAAGGTGTGACCATTTCAAATATAAGGTTGTAGGACACGGAGATGCGAAGATACATTCGCTTACAAAAACGATTGAGCAAGGAAGTGATATATAATGCAGGACATTTTACCTTTCCCGAATATAACAGCGGGGACGCCACAAGAGCAGGCGTCGCAAATTAATAATTATCTGATACAGCTGAAGGAGTCGATTGAATTTGCTTTGGTGAATATTTCTACAGAGAATTTGGCACCGGATTTGGCGGCTCAGATGGAGAGTCAAATCGCTGCAATCAAAAGTGTGGAAATAGAGCAACAGGAACAGAAACAGCAGGTGGCCAAAAAGGTGCTGACAGTTTCTGATGTTGTGAATTCAGAGATGTTCAAGGCGGCTCTAAAGGCCGTGGAGGAAAAGATTCCAACGGAGTATATCGTATCAGTTGAGGAAACTGTGGAAGAGACTAAGGACACGTATTCATTTACGGATGCTGGCGGGAAAGTGACAACGATTACCATCACAAAGGATGTGGTCGAAGATACCACACCGGAAGAGTAAGGGAGGAAGAATAGGAATGAGGAAAATAAACTTACAGCTGTTTGCGTCGCTGAATACACAGACATCCATAGTGGATTATTTAAAGAGTCAGGGACAGGATTCGTCCAAGGATGCGCGAGCACAGTTAGCATCGAGTTTAGGTATTAGTAATTACACCGGTTCTGCAGAACAGAATTCACAGATGCTGAAGGCGTTGCAGTCGGGTGGTGGCAGTGGTACCACATCGGTAAAAACAAATACCGGTTCCGGAAACAGAGGGCAAATTGCGACGTCGCAAGCGGGTGGAACATCGTACGGAAGTAGCATCATAAGAAAAAGTACGATGGATGCGATTAACACACCGTTCACGGCATCTAATGCATACCAGGAGGCAATGAGTTATACCAATGGATTGTTACAGCAGCTGAGCAGTGGGCGCACATCATATTCGGATCAGGTAGATGCCATGATTAAGGAAATTCAGAACAGAGAAGATTTTCAATATGATGTGGAAACTGACACTTTATTTCAGCAGGCGCTTTCTTCTGCAATGAGAAGCGGACAGACAGCAATGCAGGATACGATGGGACAGGCAGCAGCACTTACGGGTGGTTATGGTAGTACCTATGCAACCAGCGCGGCAAATCAGGCGTACAACGCATATATAGAGGATGCCTACAATAATTTGCCCGAGTATTATCAGATGGCACTGGAAGCATATCAGATGGAAGGGCAAGAGATGTATCAGCAGCTTGCAATGTTATCTGATGCGGATGCCAGAGAATATGAGAGAACGTACAATGCGTGGAGTGCAAATAACGCTAATGCACAGCAGATGTATGCTAATGAGTATTCGGCATGGCAAGACCAGGTATCTACAGCGCTTAGTATGGCGGGATTAGAACTGCAGGAACAGGGACAGTTGTTTGACCAGTCGTATGCATTGATGTCACTTGAGCAGGACCAGAGGCAGTTTGATACAGAGATGGCGTATCGCTATTTGTCAGATAGGCAAGGCGCGACACAGGAAACAGATTTGGATCTTATGAAAATTAAACAGGCTGCAATCGAGAAGTATGCCTTAGATGGTGAAGATGGATTGGTAGAGTATTTGGAATTATATTCTGACCGTTTTTCTACAGAGCAGGAGGAACAGGCATTTACAGATGAGGTATTAACGTATGTTCTTTCCAATGGAAATCCACCAATCACACAAGGTACCGCGAAGATGGTTGATAAGAACGTCATTGAAATAAATGGGCACAGATACGACAAGAAGGGATTCTTAAGCCTTTTAGAGGAGCAGGGCGTCTCTGAGTATGAGTTGGATTATATCGAGGGCAGATTGAAAGACCTGAAGGTGGGCGAATCATTGTCCTTGGCAGATTTATATACGGATGAGCAACCGAAGACATCTGTACTTGAAGGAATCGCAAAAGGGATTACGGGTGGTAGTACTAATCCCGGAGATGTAGTTGCAGGATTATTTAATTTATCACGAGGAAGAAAGCGATAGGAGGCTACATATGGCAAAGAAGACGAGTATAAGAACCAAGGTAGAAAAGGCAATGAGAGAGGGAGTCGTAAAGACTTCCTCTCAAAGCATGTCCGGAAAGAGCAGCATGTCGAGTAAGATAAGACGCAGATTGGCAGAGGAGAAGTTTGGGTACAGTTCGCTTCAAAGTGATTTGAGTGCATTGGCCGGACGTATCAGCAGTTATGAAGGATGGTCAGATGAGCAGGCCATCGGAGATACAAGAAGGTCGGTTGAGGATATGCATAGCAGATTGTCCGGGTACCAGAAGTATAAAAGCGACTATGGAGTAGAGGATGGCGTGGATACAGAGGCTCTGTTATCCGGCTATCAGTCTATCATAGATAACTGGGACACCTATGCGGGATACTATGGTGGGTATAAAACGCAGGGCGCCTTTGATGCGAATATGCAAAAAGATAGATTGGCTGAGGAATTTAAGGGACTTACCTATGACCAGGTACAGGAGAAGAAGGAACAGTATGGAGAGGATTCTGCAGAGTACGCTTTCTTAGATAAGTACACCGGCTATACGGACCTTACAGATTTTGATAAAGCCCTTGCAGGAATTTCTACCGGAGGCGGAAAACGTCGGGGAGAAAAGATGGTAGGCGGAACAGATGATGTTAGAGACTATTATCGTGAATTAGAAACGGCGAGAAATGCTTATGAATTGGATCATGCTACAGACAGATATAAGCATTTGGCATCAGAAGAGGATTTTGCAGAGCAGTCAGGCTATGTGTCTACGGTCGAAGAAAAACCGATGGCATTCGGGATGACGGATACAGTAATGGATAGAACGTATGAGTTCATTAATAATCAGGGAGATATCCGTGAGAAGCTTCTTGCTGAGCACGACCAGACACAGTCTGCGGCGCCTATATATACTCCGTCATCATATGTGGAGCGAGGATTACACATGATGAATGAGGAAGAGGTGGGTTACTATAACTACTTATATGCCACAGAGGGTAAGGAAGCAGCAGAGAAGTATCTTGATGATATTAAGGTTATGCTGAATAAAAGAGCGACCGATTCGCAGGCGCAGGAGATGGAAAAAGCAGCAGATGAAAGTGTATTGAATTCTGCATTGATGTCTCTTGTGTCAATTCCTATGAATGTGGGTAGTGGTTTCTATAGTGCACCGGAAACAATAAGTGAACTGCTGACCGGTGAAGTGAATCCATTTAGTACGAATGATGCATTGTCAAATGCCAGTGCTGCGATTCGAAAATCAGTAGGAGAGAATATTGAAGAGAGTGCAACAGGACTTTTTGGAAAAGAGTTCCTGGGACAGAATGTGGGCCGTTTCTTATACGATACTTCAATGTCAATTGGTGATTCCATGCTCGGAGTTACATCTTTAGGAAAAGGATTCACACCGTTAATGGGAATGAATGCATTTCAGCAGAAAGCCAAGGAACTGACGGAAGCTGGGGAGAGCGAGGATAAGATACTTGCAACAGCTGCAGCGTCCGGCATAGCGGAAGCGGTATTTGAGTATATCAGTATTGATAACCTGATTAAAATAAAGGATACCGACAGCTTGAAACGAGTGGTCACCAACGCATTGTCACAAGCGGGTATTGAAGCCAGTGAGGAAGTCTTTACAGAAATAGCTAATATCATGTCGGATACGCTTATCAGAGAGGATTCCTCGGAACTTAAGACAAGATATGAGGCATTGTTGGATAAAGGGTACACTGAGGCAGATGCGATGGCAAACATTGCTATGCAGATGGGTGAGCAGATAGCGGCAGCAGGTTTTGGTGGTGCTTTATCCGGTGGCGTTACCGGAAGTGTATTCTCCGGTGTAGATTATCATGGATATAAACAGGATAAAAAAGAAACTGAGATGATGCAAAGATTCTTGGATGAGGCAAAGAAAGTGCCTGAGGAAGCCGGCAAAGAGATTGTGAAAGAAAAGACTTCAGACGCACCTGTTAAGGATACTGCAATCGAGGCAGCAGTAGAAGGCATGGACGAAGACAAGAAAGCTCTTATTCTTTCTATGTATGATGGCCAGTCGGATGCAAAGGCATTTGCTGAGTCAGTGGACCTTGCGTACAGCTATGGCGAGATGGCATATGGAGAAGATACAGCATTGAAGAACCGTGGAGTATTGACACCTACGCAGGCAGCGAAGGTATACGGCCATGCTATGGTTAGAAAATCCAGAGAGGTAAGAAAGGCACATCAGGAAAAGGTGGCGCAGATCACAAAGAAGCAAGGTAGTACATTGTCCTACAGAGGAAGTGTGGATGATAGCGTAATCGATTATGACAGCAAAACGACCGATGGCAGCAGGGTTAATTGGAATGAATTAACCATGAGGCAGAGAGGTGCTGTAGAGCTTGTGAAAGCTTTCGGAGAAGCTACCGGTGTGAATATCAAGTTTATCCAAAGTGAAGTTAAGAACGGTAGACGAGTAGGTAAGAATGGAAGCTACAATGCGGATACAAATACAATGGAAGTAGATGTATACGCAGGAGTTATTGATAGCTCAGTGGTGCAGGATTCCATCATTCCAACCGTATCCCATGAGTTGACACATTGGATGAAGGACAAGGCTCCGGAGATGTACCGTGCGATGCAGAATCACATCATGGATGCGCTGACGGTCAGAACCGGTACCACAGCGGATGCACTTATTCAGTCGGAGATGGCGAGAATCAAAAAAGCACATCCGGATATGGATGTGACGGAAGAGGCAGCTGTTGATGAATTTGTTGCAAGAGCATGTGAGGATATGTTTGCTGGTTCTACTAGCGTGCGCGAGATTCTTTCCCAGGTAAAAGAGGACGAGAGAAAGTCATTTGTGGATAAGGTAAAGGAAGTATTCAAGAATTTGCTCGACTGGGTAAATGAGTTGCTTGGCCAATATGAATCACAGTCTGCAGAAGCAAAACTGCTTAGAGAATATGGAGATTCTATTGCAAAGCTTCAGAAGATGTGGGATAAGGCACTGGAGGAAGCTGTTGAAGTGAACCAAGGTGCGAATGTGGTAAAGGCGGAAGGTGAGCAGATGCCGGCGGCAAGTACACGTTATTCGACTAGAGAAAGCTTCCAAAAGCATATTGAGCAATGGGCAGAAGAGGGAAGACCGGATAGGGAACTTTTTATTCTTGGTAGCACTGGAGATATTTTGCAAGGACTTGGAGCAATCGAGAGTGATATCTATATGCTGGGAGATAAGATTAATACGATTCTAGAAGAACACCCGGAAATGACACTTGAGGAAATTGAGAAGATACCACAGATCTTAGAAAGTCCTGTGTTGATATTAAAGAGTAAGGGTAAGCGCCCAAAGGTGGTTATGTTTGGTTCTTTAAAGGCGAAAAACGGAAAACCTATACTAACTGTATTGGATTTAAGACCAACAGAAAATGGATTTGCGTTAGATGATATGCAAAAGGTAAGTAGTGCATATACAAAAACAGCAACACATAAGTTGACTGCCGAAGAAAATGGAATGGAGTTTGTGAGATCGAGCGAAATTCTGTATGTAAAAAATAAAAAAACCACTAATCTGCTTTCGACAATAGGCTTCTACATGCCTATCACCTGCACTCATAGTGGCTTCATTGGAAGTATAACATACGAAGGTGACAAAATCAAGATTGAGGGCAAGTCATTTGATGAAGTTTTTTCTGTGGTTGAAAAAGATGCTGAACATTTTTCGGACCGAGAGATACGGCCTTTGGCAAGCGAGGACTATGATGTTCTCAAGTCTCATTTTGGAACGACATCTAACTTCAATGTAGCGGGCTATATGTTGCAAGATGGAACGATGCTTGATTTTAGCGGAAAACATTGGGGGAATCCTTCTACTAGCCGTGATGTAGATCATAGAGATGTATGGGAAGTGTGGGAGAATCCGGAAGTAGATGGAACAGGCGAGATGATAAATATGATTTCTAACGGAAACATTCGTCTATCGCCGGAAAGTGGTGGTGTCGCACTTGCAGTCTCTCCGACCGTTGCGCAGAGAAAAGTGCTTGAACGGTATATTAATCATTTTAAAGGAGAGGTTATTGTTGATATTGATAGAGTGGGTGGAGATACGGAAAAATCTTTTGAGTATGAACGAGGGACACCTGCAAAGAAAATCTTTGATGATATCGACAACTACTTAAGAGGCGGAAGGCAGAGTGACTTAATGGCATTTCATACAAAGTATTCTGACAGAGATTCAGAGGGTAATCTGCTTACGGAAGGTCAGCAGGAATACTTTAAGGATAGCCAGGTTAGAGATGATGACGGAAATCTGTTGGTTGTGTATCATGGCACGCGGAAGGCAGATTTTACAGTGTTCAAACGTAATGTGATTTACTTTACCGACAGTAAGGGGATGGCTGGAAGTTATTCTCCAAATGGAGAAGGATTTGAGGGCTATTTGAACATCACGAATCCATTAGTGATTGATGCTGGAGGGGAAAGATGGTCTCGTATTCCGATTGATTCAGAAATGAAAGCATTCCTTGAGAGCGCGGGCGCATCCGTGTTCAAAGAGGGCGGGAAGTGGAGAACTACACCTGCAGATATTGCGTATGCAGTAGAGGATGGAATTGACGAAGGAGAGCTTGATTATGATGGAATCATTATCAGAAATGTAGATGATACCGGAAGTCGAGGAAATGATAATTATGTTGCCACAGACTTTATTGTGTTCAACTCCAATCAGTTCAAGCGGAAGGACAATGCTAATCCTACAGATGATAAGGATATGAGGTTCTCAGACCGTGAGACTCAGACTCTTTTCGAACTAATGGGAGAGAAAAGCCGCTTGGAGAAGGAGAATACCCGCCTAAAGGATGATGTTTCCAGATTAAAGAAGCGCCTGGCATTAGAGAAAAAGCTTACCGGTAAGAATGGATTCAATGAGAGACAACTTCTGGATGTGGCGAAGCATATTAAGGAACTTGCCGGAAGTGATTATTCGACAGATGCACTCAAGGAGGATCTGCGCGAGATATATACTTACATAGTTACCGCAAAGGATGTGAAGTGGGATGCACTTATGGGAAAATGCCATGAGGTAGCAGGTCGCTTGGTAGAGAGACAAAAGAAGGTGGCGATTGTAGATGAGTATATGCAGTACATTCTTAAGGACTTGCGCAGTAAGAAGATTTCCTTAAGTGAAGAGCAGATACAGGAAGCAAAGAGCGCATACGGTGAAAGATACCGAGATGCATTTATGGGAAAGATTGTACTGTCGAAGAACGGAATCAGCTTAGACCAGCAGTGGCAGGAATGGGCGAATATGTATCCGGATTTATTTAATGCTGAAGTAACGGGTGGTGACCAGATTATTGAGTTATTAGATATCTATGATGCGGTAAAAGAAGGCTCGGTGATGTATGAGAGATTCAACGCAGAAGAGTTAGTGAGAGAACTTGCTTCAGAGATATATAACCAGTACTGGAATATCTCACCGGTTGTTACAGTAGAGAAGCAACATCAGGAAGAGATTAAGCGTATCAATTATGAACATAGGCAGGCTATGAGCACCCTTCGTAAAGAGTACAAGCAACGCGTTGCCGACCAGAAGAAATCAGATAAGGCCCATTATGCGGAAGTGATTAGTAATATTAAACAGAAGCATGAGAGAGACCTGCAGGAGGCAAAGGAACAGGGAGATAAGAAGCTGGCTGAGTACAAGGAGCGACGTGTGAAGAATGCGAAGATAAAGCATATCACAAGAGAAGCAATGACTCTTAACGATTGGCTTAAGAAGAATTCCAAGGATGCGCATATTCCGGAGCTGATGAAAAAGCCGGTCATTTATCTTCTGAATGCAATTGATTTTTCTTCGAAGCAGCTTCTTGGCCAAAGCGGAGGACAGAGAGCTTCAACACCGACGCAAAAGGACATTTCTATGTCAAAGGCACTCGAACAGGTACATGAAATGATTAGTGATATTACTTCATGGCAGATTGGAGAGTCTGATGTGGAAGAGGTATATGGAACCTTTGTAGATTTTCCACCCGGATTTGAGAAGGATGTAAGAGACCTCAGCAAGAGTGTAAACGATATCATGCGCCTTGTGGGTGATAATGAATTCGTTCTCAATAATATGAGCATCGAAGAGTTGGAACGTTTGGAAAAGATTGTTGTTACCATCAAGGGAACAGCTATCAAGATGAATAAGTTCTTAACTGTTCGTCATGCGGAAGGTGTAGCAAATCTTTCACAGCAGGATATGTTGTATAATGATGCGCTAGGCGAAGAACGTAAGCGCGGAGAGAAAAGCCCGGTTGGAAAGATGCTAAAGATGATTAACTGGGGGAATGCACTTCCGTATTATGCATTTAAACGTTTTGGCGCCGGTGGAGAATTGGTGTACGAAGCTTTGCAGGATGGATGGGATAAATTTGCATTCCATGTAAAGGAAATTGTAGATTATGCGAAGAGTACCTATACGGATAAAGAGGTGAAGGAATGTCGCTCTACAGTGCATGAGTTTAAGGTACTGATGCCGGCAAAGGATATTGAAAAGGCGGACCCGAACTACAAACCGAAGTACCAGATGGTAAAGATGACGGTACCACAGATTATGTCGTTGTATTGTTTGGAAAAGAGAAGTCAGGCGCGTGGCCATATCGTGGGTGGTGGTCTTAGACCTTCTGATTTTACCATTGGAAGAAAGACGGTATCTCAAACAGCAGGCTTTATCTTAACGGAGACCGATTTGAAGAATATTCTCGGAGTGCTGACGCCAAGACAACGTCAAGTTGCGGATGCACTGCAGAGATTCATGAACACCACCTGTTCAGAGTGGGGAAATGTAGTCTCCATGGCGCGATTTGGTTATAACGCATTCGAGGAAGAGAATTACTTCCCATTAAAGTCAGATCCAAACAACCATGCCACAGATGATGCAGTAGAGCATAATAATAGCTTATTCCGTTTGCTGAATATGTCCTTTACGAAAGCTATTACTCCAAAGGCAAACAGTAGAATTATTATTGGTGATATATTCGATGTTTTTGTACAGCATACATCTGACATGGCAAAGTATAACGGTCTGGCTCTCCCGGTATTAGATGCTTTTAAGTGGTACAACTACAAGGAAAAGGAAATGAAAGGTGAAACACAGTTTAAGACGACCTCACTGAAGCAGTCAATTGAGAATGCATATGGGAAGGATGCAATGAACTATATCACAACATTTCTGAGAGACATCAACGGTGAGCACAGTGCCGGCAGAGATGTAATCGGAAAGGGATTCTTTACAAATGCTAAGATTGCATCTGTTGGATTCAATATGCGTGTGGTAGCTTTACAGCCGACTTCTTATTTCAGAGCGGCAGCAGTCCTGGACAATAGATATTTGGTTGCGGCAATGGGAAGTAAACCGAAGATTGACAGAGCAGAGAAGTATTGTGGAATTGCGTTGTGGAAGTCGATGGGATTCTTCGACATTAACGTACAGAATGGTGTTGCGGATTTGATAAAGCATGAAGCATCTGTTAAGGATAAAGTGGTAGAAGCTTCTATGAAGGGTGCAGAGTGGGCTGATAAGATGACGTGGGGTTATCTGTGGAATGCTTGCGAGTTAGAGGTTAGAGACAAGCACAAGGAGCTTAAAGCCGGCACGGAGGAATTCTATGAGGAAGTAGGTAAGCGCCTACGCGATGTGATTTATGCGACGCAGGTAGTCGATTCTACGATGACAAGAAGCCATATGATGCGCAGTAAGGATGGCTGGGATAAGATGGCAACATCCTTCCTGTCAGAACCGACACTTTCCTTCAACATGCTTCAGTCTTGCTATTTTGATTGGAAGATGACACAGAGGCAGACTGGAAGTGCGGAAAAAGCATTTAAGATGCATGGAAAGAAGATGGCAAGAACTTTCATGGCATACACGGTTACAAATGCTATGGCTGCGATGGTAGAAGCTGCATTTGATATTTTCCGAGATGAGGACGAAGAACTTAACACAGAGTCATTTGTAAAGCTGTTCGTGGAGAATTTTAAAGCGGATATGAGTGTGGCTGGAAAGATACCGTACATCAAGGAGATGGTAAGCATGATGCAAGGGTATTCGTCTTCCAGACTGGATACACAGTGGATGCAGTACTTTGTGAATAGTGCAAATCAGTTTGCAAAGGTGGCAGCAGGAGAGGGAAGTTTATACAAGGCAGTCAAGAATGGAATGCGGGCATTGTCAGCAATGTTTGGTTTGCCAATGTACAATGTTATGCGAGATGCAGGAGCTGTCTATAACGTTGTCACAGGAGAATCTGCAGAAGAAATGTTTGACGATACCATAGGAGAGATTTATCCGTCTCTAAGATTTTAGATTTAGCGCGTGGGAGGTTAGAAAATAGCCTCCCACTTTTTTTACAATAAGAACAAGGAGGTTTTAAGTTTATGGAAAGGATTACTTATAGAATTACGTTAGACACATTCAAAAGTGGTGTGCAGAGACGATTGCAAGGATTTTGTACATCCGACAATATGGCAAGACGTATTGCAGTCAATCTTGTATCCGGAGGAGATACTTATGAAATTCCTTTGGATCATGTGACAGCGGCTATGTATGTCACAACTCCGGGAGCGAAAGAACCGAGTATCAACGAATGTACAATTGAAGATAACACGATTGTTTATGATGTGCTTCCGATAACGGAACCAGGAATCACACGAATGCAGGTAAAAGTTATCGAGACGAGTGAAACTGGCGCCCGAAAGGTATTGTTGGCTCCCACCTTTACTGTTGAGGTTGCAGCAGACGAAGTCAGCGATAAAAGTGCAGAACAGAGCACCACATTTACGGCTTTAGAGAATGCTGTTGCTATGGCAAAGGAAGTATATGACTCTCGTGTGCTTCGCGTGGAAATCGAAGAGGATTGTACCTTCAGAGTGTATTATGCTGATGGGACAGTCTATGAGAACGATTACTTTCATGAAGCCTTATATAATGGCAACGCTATTTTGGCAGAGTCGTTTGCAATGGGTGGTACCGGAGCACGTGAAGGAGAGGATACGGATAATGCGAAGTATTATGCGGCAGTGTCAAAATCTGCGTCAGCGGATGTAGATAAAACTGCTTCGGACGCAAAGGCGATTTTAGAAGAGGCGATGCTTAAAACTTTATTTACCGTCTTTGGGGTAGATTGGGAGAATGGGCATTTGACCTATTTAACAACGGAGTACGAATTCGAAGTGGATAAGGAGACTGGAGAACTTGTCGCAAAGGGTGAAGGCTATACACCTGAATCCGTAATAAGTAGTGTCGTGAACTCCATTATCGATGATAAGTTAGCAGCAATGGAAAAGCGGATTATTGAAGAGTTGGCAATCAAGTACGCTGCGAGCAGTAACCAGATTATGACATTAGTAAACGGAGAATGGATTCCGTATGAAGAAACTGTAGTTGAAGATGCAACAACCGGTGAAGAGACCGATGTAGAAGAGGAGGAATAAGATATGGCATCAGCAGGAAGAATTTTAATTATCCCTAAAGGAGTGTATAGCGGAGATAATACATACTCCATGCTTGACATGGTAAACTTTAGTGGTGCAACCTGGTTAGCAAAAAAAGAAGTAATGGGTGTGGAACCCAGTGAAGAGAACAGTGAGTATTGGTTTAAATTACTTGGCCATACTGTAGCAAATAATGTTACAACAGCTAATGCCGGATATGTGTTGGATGCACGTCAGGGCAAGGTGTTAATGGATGCCATCAAGAGTAATAGGGCGCTATGTGAAGCGGAGATGGCTGATGAGGTGGCGCGCTTGGAGAACATCATTAATGGAAGAAATCAGGCAAAAGTATTTGAGACGACGGAAGAAATGAATGCTTGGCTGTCGGATATTACTAACGCAGGGACTGTGAGTGTAGGAAGCAATTTATATATTGTGGATATTGGCGTTCCGGATTGGTGGATTTCAAAAGTTTTAGAGGAAGCTGATGCAGAAACCGGCTTCTATTACGAGATCGCTCAGCTGGAAACTCAGAAGGTAGACTTGACGACCATCGAGGAGGAGTTGGATAAGGTAAACGAAAGTTTAACTGTCGATACAACTAATGTGAATGAAGATTATTCTTTAAATACGTTGTTGCAGTTATTAGCAGAGAAGTATTTTTCTAAAGAAACTTATTTGTATAATGACGGAGATATTGAAACAATTACGGGTGGTTGGACTTTATCTAATAGCACAACGGCAACAGCGGGCGCTTTAAGTGTAGGTGCGACATTAGGTGTGTATATAACCGATGACACATCGGGACAAGGAACGCAACATACTCCAATCGCTTCTACTAATAATATGATTGATGTGACAAACTTTTCTAAAGCTATTGTTACTGTATCATCATATAAAAATTCTAGTGGTTCAAGCTCTAGCACTGCCACTGTTAGCGTATCCACAACAAAATTACACAACAACCCACCTGCTATGAAGTCATTCTCACAACAAAGTGCAGTAAATAATTTTACTATAGAACTTGATTTATCATCAATAACTGGCGAAGTGTATTTTGGTGTGCAAACATATTACGCAAGTATTTATATTTCAAAAATTCAGTTGGTTAAGTAAACTTTCGTTTGCTCCTAATTTACACACCGCTCATACTCATTCCGGAGATCACTGCAATTCACTCTGATGTAATATTTCGATGTTGTGGCATAATCTTTATGGCCAAGAAGCGTAGATATGCTTTCTGGGCGCATTCCCTTTCTTGTCATGCGGCTGGCAAAAGTCTTCCTGAAGGTATGGACCGTCACATTCTTTGTGATATTTGTCCTTCGGATCACTCGATGCAGTATTTCTTCTACCGAATTATTTGACATACCTTTCCCCTGTTGCGACGTCGCAAAAAGGTATGGTGAATACCTTCCTTTTTCTGCCAGCTCTTCCCGGTAATCTGCTATATGCTTAACTGCCTTCGCATCCAGATACACCGTTCGCCACTCATCGGTTTTATCTGCATAAATTTCGCAGGTGCCATTTAGAAGATTTACATTATCCAACATTACAGCCGTACACTCAGACACACGAACTCCGGTACTGTATAAGAAATCAATAACTGCCAATTCCTTCTTGCTCAAACAAGCATCGCGCATTACTTCAATCTCCTGTTCTGTGACAACTTCTTTTCTTACCGGATTCCTCTTAATACACTTCACCTTTAGAAAAGGATTCTTTACAAGATAATCATTGAATACTGCCCAGGAAAAGAATGCTTTTACAAATTTTCTCGTATTATCTAATGTAGTGTTTGATAATCCCTTGGCCGATAACATAGCAAGGTAGTACGTAATATCATCCTTTGTCACCTCCCTAAAATTCTTTCCCAAATAATCCAGCATCTTCCTTGTTGCACCGACATATTGTTCTATAGTCTTCAACGATTTTCCTTCTACCTTCATATCTATTGCAAACCTCTTTATAAACAGATCATTATCATCTTCATTAAGGCAAGCTATTGCCGTTTCCTCCTCCACCACCGCAAACCGGTATAAAACTTCCCGCATGCACTCCTTTAATCTCAATAGGTCTGATGCTGCCAGTGTCTCCTCCATCTTCATAAGAACTTCTGAAATAACTAACTCTTTACTCATAAAAATACCCTCCGCTATAATCGTATTTTTTGATTATAGCAGAGGGCCTTTTTCCATAAACGAAAGTTTACTTAACCAACTGAATTTTTGAAATATAAATACTTGCGTAATATGTTTGCACACCAAAATACACTTCGCCAGTTATTGATGATAAATCAAGTTCTATAGTAAAATTATTTACT
>SVFG01000149.1 GCA_015056975.1 Lachnospiraceae bacterium
GTATCATATCCAGATAGATTTCCTGTGCCACGGCATAGGGAGAGGGTTCTCCCAGATACACTAAAATCCTTGTCTGTTCTAAGTCAAGTGTATATTTTCCCCCTTCAATTGCAGTGGACAACTGCGCCTCCTGCCCTGACGGGGAACGCAATGTCAGACGGTACACATCACTGTAATTTTTCCAAAACTGGACACTTAAGGTCTGTTCATACTCTGCCACTGCCAGTTCTACACTTCGCTCATTGGCCACATTTCCTACAAAATGCCCCGCAGAATTCCCCTCATTTCCTGCACCCACGCAGATAACCGTTCTGCCGATTTCCGCCGCATTATCTAAGAAACGCTCAAGTAAAGAGCTTCCGTCATGGGAGCCGTAATTGTTTCCAAAGCTTAGATTGATTACAAGAGGCATCCCAAGTTCTGCCGCCTTACGCAAGGCATAAGTCACTCCACGCATAATTTCTGTTGTCCGAGGAAATCCATCCGTGTCCGGTATTCCCAGTTTTACAATCAAAAGCTCCGCTCCCGTTGCCACACCGCCATATGATGCACTTGTACTTGCCGCAGCGATGCCTGCCACTGCCGTGCCGTGACCGCTCACATCCATGCTGGGCACAAGCTCATAGCGCTGCCCGTCATCCTCTGCTACTAGTGCCCGGTTAATCTGCTCTGCCGTAAATTCCACACCGATACGGAACCCCTCCGGTGCTCTCTGACCATCTGTAGCACGCAGGGTTTGGTCCCACAAATAACGGATACGGGTGTCACCGTTTGTATCCCTAAAATCCTTCCGCCGGTAATCAATGCCGGAATCCAAAATTGCAAGCAGTACTCCCTGTCCATTCAAAAAGGGCTCACGGGAGGTTACCTGTACGATACAGGAATCTTCCGTGGGCCCGATTTGTGAATAAAAATAACGCTTTGGCTTTTCCACATATTCAATTTCCGGAAGCTTGGACACAAGCTCCACAAGCTGCTGCGGTACCGTCAGAATGGCGTAGCCGGCAATCAGATACTCAATCTCAACTCCCAAGCTTTCCAACGCATCTAAACTTCCGTTGTATTTCACAATCAACTCCCAGGTACGGTTTTGACTGTTAAAGCCTATATTTAAGGTATCCGTCTGCTCTCTTTCCTCCTGCGGTGTCTCTAATGCAAGATTTAGTAAAACCTCTAATTTGGGATTCATTTACATCACCATACAACAATCTCATAGTGAATATATGCGAGTAGTACAAACGAAATACCATACCGTCTATTCTCTCCAAAACTCCTCAAACACCCTGACTGCATATGCCGTATCCTTCGTTCCGGCAGTTTCTACCGCAGAGTGCATGGCAAGCTGGGGCAGACCGATGTCCACACTACTTACCGATACATGGGCGGTAGAAATATTACCCAGCGTTGAACCGCCTGCCACATCGGAGCGGTTTGCATAGGTTTGATATGGCACTCCCGCCTGTTTACAAAGCTGCTTCATCCTTGCAGCAGACAGGGCATCTGTGGTGTACCTCTGACTTCCATGATACTTGATTACGATACCGCCGTTTAAATAAGGGCGGTTGGTGGGGTCCGCTTTCTCCGGGTGACTGGGATGCACCGCATGAGCGTTGTCCGCTGAAATCAGAAAGCTATCCGCCAGCCATTGTAAATAAGTCGACTTACTTACCTTTAGCCCCTCTGCAATGCGCCACAAAACGTCCTCCAAAAAGGTAGAGTCTGCTCCCTGAGCGGTACCGCTTCCCACCTCTTCATTGTCAAAAACAGCGCATACATTGATATAGTCCTTAGGTGCAGCTTCCGAAAATGCCTTTACAGCCGCATACACGCACTGTAAATCATCCAGTCTGGGAGACAGTACAAATTCTCCTTTTTCTCCGATGAGCCTGCCCTTTTCTCGCACATATAAAAATATATCCTGCCCTAAGATATCTGAAGACTTTACATCTGCCTCCTTGGCAAGCTTCTTTAACAAAGCTCCCTTTCCCTTACTTTCCTTCGCATCCGCAAACAGGGGCAGCATATCAATTTGGGGATTGTATTCTACCCCCTTATTCATATCCCTGTTCATGTGGATTGCCAGGTTGGGAATGACTAAAAGGTCCTTGTCAATGTCAACCAATTTAGTCACTATCTTGTCAGTCTCACACACCGCTACTCTTCCTGCTACGGAGAGCGGTCTGTCCAGCCATGTTGACAGAATCATTCCACCGTACTTTTCAGTGTTGAGCTTTACATAATGCTCCTCCACAACCATCTCCGGCGTTTCTTTCACCTTAAAGGTAGGAGAATCGCTGTGGGTTGCCACCATATGAAAGCCTTTTACCGCCGTCTCTTCCGGCATCCTGAATGCAATCACCGAGGAATCATTCCGCATCACATAATACCCCTTCCCCGCTTCAATCTGCCAATTTTCTTTCTCACTTAACGCAAGAAAGCCTTGTTGTTCAAGGCTTTTTTGTACGTTTCCGATTGCATGATAGCAGCTGGGACTGTTCTCTATAAATGCGAGCATTTCTTTTGCTGTTTTCATATATTCTTTCATAATTATCTCTCTGCCCTCATGGGATTATTTAAAAAGTCATCATACGCCAGACGGATGCCATCCTCAAGCTCTGTAGTATATTTATATCCAAGACCTTCTAATTTACTCACATCCAAAAGCTTTCTGGGCGTACCGTCAGGCTTTGTGGTATCCCAGGTAATCTTTCCGGTGTAACCGACTACCTTCGCTACAAGCTCGGCAATCTCTTTAATGGTATGCTCCACTCCGGTGCCCAAGTTTACTGTCTCATCTCCGCTGTAGGTGTTCATCAGATATACACAGGCATCAGCCAAATCATCCACATACATCATCTCACGGCGGGGCGTTCCTGTTCCCCAGCAGGCAACCTCAGTAAGTCCCGCCTCCTTTGCCTCATGGAAACGACGAATCATAGCCGGAAGCAAATGGCTGTGAGTGGGATGATAATTATCATTGGGTCCGTATAAATTGGTAGGCATTACACTGATGTAATCCGTACCGTACTGTTGATTCAGATAGGCACAATATTTAAGTCCGGAAATCTTTGCCAGCGCATATGCCTCATTGGTCTGCTCCAATTCGGAGGTCAAAAGACAATCCTCCTTCATAGGCTGAGGCGCCATGCGGGGATAAATACAGCTGCTACCCAAAAACAACAGTTTCTTACAGCCGTTTTGCCATGCGGAATGAATTACATTCATCTCCATGGTCATATTCTCATACATAAAATCAGCCTGTGCCTGAGAATTTGCCATAATACCACCCACCTTGGCAGCTGCCAAAAATACATACTCCGGCTTTTCCTCTGCAAAAAAGGTCTCCACAGCCTCCTGCCTACAAAGATTCAGCTCTTTGTGGGTTCTGGTGATAATGTTGGTGTATCCATTCTTTTCAAGGGCCCTGCAAATGGCACTTCCCACCATGCCTCTATGTCCTGCCACGTATATTTTGGCATCCTTCTCCATCATGTCTGCAACTATCCTTTCCGCAATTACTCAACAAGCTTTGCTTCCCTTTTAGCGAGCTCAAGGTCATGCTCCACCATTAGTCTGCACAGCTCCTCATAACTTGTTTTCAAGGGATTCCAACCAAGCACTGTCTTTGCCTTAGTCGGGTCTCCCCACAGATTTACAACATCAGTGGGACGATAAAACTTTTCGCTGACTTCGACAAGTACCCTTCCTGTCTTTTTATCAATTCCCTTTTCTTCCATGCCCTCTCCCTGCCATTCCAGGTCAAAGCCCACATAACGGAAAGCAAGGGTGGTGAAATCTCTGACTGTATGCTGTACACCGGTCGCTATTACGAAATCTTCCGGCTTATCTGCCTGCAGCATCATCCACATACACTCCACATAATCCTTGGCATATCCCCAGTCACGCAGGGAATCCAGGTTACCGAGATAC
>SVFG01000150.1 GCA_015056975.1 Lachnospiraceae bacterium
TGTAATGCATAGAAGACCTCCGATGAGTTTTTTGTAAAAATGAGTATACGTTAATTTTAGTGTATAATTAACTTGCACTTGTGTCTACATAAAAAAGGTGGGTGTCTACTTTTATCTTACCACTTCAAGTATATAGGATATTTCAGTTTATTGTGTCAGCGTTGAGTATATGCACGGTGATGAAATAATACAAATAGGCTTATTCTTTTTTAGAAAAAAGAATAAGTTAGATATTTTAGTCGGAGAGATGTATTTTATTCAAATGCAGAATAAGCACACTTAGAAAGAGGGATGGGTTATGAGATTTGAATATGTAACAGACAAAAACTTTGAAGATATTTTTATGGTTTCTGCAAAGTATGAGCAGTGGAATTATGTGAAAAACCATATTTTTGATATGGTGAATAATTATGTTGCTATAATAAACGAAGAATATTTGCCCATGCCGTTTTTGGTTTATGAAAAGGATAAGATGATAGGATTTGTACAGGTAAATTATGATGATAAAGAGTCTAAATATGAATTATGCAAGTTAATCGTACATGAGACAGAACAAAATAAGGGCTATGGTACGAAAATTTTGTCTGAAGTAATTAACTGGATAGGTGCAAAGTTTGGTCAGGGGACTTTGGCGGTCAGATATAAAGCGTACAATACCGTTGCACATAAATTATTCTCAAATGCAGGATTTGATGGAAGGATAATAGAGGATGAAGTTGTTGCAACATTTGAAATGGGAGATTGTAAAGGAATTGTATTACATAGTGAATTTGAAGAAATACCTTATGCTACAGTGAAAGAATTTGTGAGAAAAATTAAGGAATTGAAAAAATATCCTGAGGATATGGTTGGAAATGTCAAAGGAATCCACTTTAAAAAAGTTGATATGAATAATTGTAAGCAGATAATAGAAATGCAACTATTCGAAAATCAGGAAGAGTATGTAATGCCTTTTGTGGATTCACTGGCGCAATCTTACAGTGACTTGTTTGAAGAAGAGATTACGATTACGTATGTTTTGTGTAATGGTGAAAAAACTGTAGGGTTAATGGAGATTAGATGTGTAGATGGGGAAAGTTTCCCCGGATTGAAAGGTGAAATGGTATATGAGTTGTTCCGTATATTGGTGGACAAAGAGTATCAGAAAGAAGGTTTTGGAACGAAAGCAGTTCAATTATTTGTGGATTATGTGAAGGATAAGCCATTGGGCGAGGCTGATGATATTGTGGTTTCAGTGGTAGAAGGAAACGATGTAGCTTTGAAGTTATATCAGAAATTTGGTTTTGAGATAATTGGTAAGGACAAATATGAACACATTGCTTTGAAACGTAAGATATGATTTTATTAAAGACATTTGGGGCTTTCATACTTGTAGTGTTGCAGTAATCCCACTGCGGGGACCTATACGGAAAAATTAGTTGCCGAGAAACCAAAACACTCTATTTTTTGACAAAAATGGTGGCTTAAATCGGGCGTGGGGACCTATACAGAAAAAATCATCTCGGGGAAACCATTTTTCATGGAATTTGGTTTCTGGGACAGAGATTTTTTTGTATAGGTCCCCACGTTAGTATTTCTGTTCTATTTGGGGGATGAAATTGAGCATTTGGGTTTCCGGGGGACAAATTTTTCTGTATAGGTCCCCAAACGCTAAGGATACAATGGAGAACGATATAAACGCTGAACGGGCTGCCAAGGCGGAAGGAATTTACTTGAAATTAGATTGATCGGGTTGCCGGATAGTATTTATAGCAAACAAAAAAGCAGATAACGGGAATCGAACCCGCCTTTCCGGCTTGGGAAGCCGGCGTTCTACCGATGAACCATATCTGCAAAGTGAGTATCTATTCAATTCTGTGACTATTATACACCATTTTTTCAAGATTTGCCACCTTTTCTTTATAAGTTTTTATTTACTTAAACGACAAAAAATGCTATGATGAAATGTAGTATTTTTAACGGAAGGAAATATAGCATGAAACAATTAATGTTAGGTAATCAGGCTTTGGCCCGCGGCCTGTATGAAGCGGGATGTAGTGTTGTTTCCAGTTATCCGGGTACTCCCAGTACCGAGGTTACGGAGGAAGCAGCAAAGTATGATGAAATTTATTGTGAGTGGGCGCCCAATGAAAAGGTTGCCATGGAGGTTGCATTCGGTGCATCCCTGGCAGGCAAGAGAAGCTTCTGCGGTATGAAGCACGTAGGCTTAAATGTTGCGGCAGACCCCTTGTTTACTTGTGCTTATACAGGCGTAAACGGCGGTATGGTTATCTGTGTTGCGGATGACCCCGGTATGCATTCCTCTCAGAATGAGCAGGATTCCCGCCATTACGCGATTGCCTCCAAGGTTCCCATGTTGGAGCCTGCAGATTCTGCGGAGGCATGTGAGTTTGCCAAGAAGGCATTTGAGCTTTCCGAGGAGTTTGATACTCCCGTAATTATTAAGATGTGTACCCGCGTGGCACATTCCCAGAGTGTTGTGGAGACCTCTCCCCGTGTGGAGATTCCCGCAAAGCCCTATGAAAAGAATATTGCAAAGTACGTTATGATGCCCGGCAACGCAATCCGCCGTCATCCCTTCGTAGAGGAGCGTACACGCAAGCTGATTACATACGCAGAAAACTGCGATTTTAACCGTGTGGAAATGGGAGATACCAAGCTTGGTATTATTACCTGTTCTACCAGCTATCAGTATGCAAAGGAAATGTTTGGCGACAAGGCGAGCATCTTAAAGCTGGGTATGGTAAATCCTCTGCCCGAGAAGCTGATTCTTGACTTTGCGTCTAAGGTTGAGAAGCTTGTGATTATTGAGGAGCTTGACCCTGTGATTGAGAACCACTGTAAGCAGCTTGGTCTGGTGGTAACCGGTAAGGATGTGCTTCCCATCGAAGGCGAGTTTTCACAGAATTTAATCGCAGAGAAGCTTGGCTTGGAGATACCTGCATCCTGTTCTCTGGACGAGACTATGCCCGGTAGACCTCCCGTTATGTGTGCAGGCTGTCCTCACAGAGGTTTGTTCTTCACCTTAAAGCAGAATAAGTGCAATGTGCTGGGTGATATCGGTTGCTATACTTTGGGTGCAGTAGCACCTCTTAACGCTATGGATATGACACTCTGTATGGGGGCTTCCATCAGCTCCATCCATGGCTTTAACAAGGCTTTAGGACAGGAGAGCGAGGGTAAGACCGTTGCGGTTATCGGTGATTCCACCTTTATGCATTCCGGTATGACAGGTCTTGCGAATATTGCTTATAATCAGAGCAATTCAACTGTTATTATTTTAGACAATTCCATCACCGGTATGACAGGACATCAGCAGAACCCTACAACCGGTTACAATATCAAGGGTGACCCTGCAGGAAAGATTGATTTGGAGGCGCTTTGCCGCGCTATGGGCTTTGAGCGCGTGAGAGTGATTGATCCTTATAATCTTGCAGAGTGTGACAAGGTGTTGAAGGAAGAGCTTGCTGTGGAAGCACCTTCCGTAATCATCAGCAGACGCCCCTGCGCCCTGCTTAAGTATGTGAAGCATGAGGCACCTGTTAAGGTTTGCGAAGGCAATTGTATTGGCTGTAAGTCCTGTATGAGACTTGGATGTCCTGCTATCAGCATCAAGAATGGTAAGGCAGTCATCGATACCACCCTCTGTGTGGGATGTGGTGTATGTAAGCAGCTGTGCAAGTTTGATGCATTGCAGTAAGGAAGGGAGATAACAATGACAAAGAATATTATGATAGTTGGTGTTGGTGGTCAGGGCTCCCTGCTTGCCAGCAAGCTTTTGGGACATCTGCTCTTATCAGAAGGGTATGATGTAAAGGTATCCGAGGTACACGGTATGAGCCAGCGTGGCGGAAGCGTAGTTACTTATGTGCGC
>SVFG01000026.1 GCA_015056975.1 Lachnospiraceae bacterium
CATGGCAAGGACAAGCCCCAGCGCCATCAGTACATAGAAGCGCAGATTGGAAGCTTTATCTTTTATGGCTACCACCAGATTGAAAAGTCCCAGTGCAGCAAACAAGCCGCTGCAGGTACATTTCAACGTAAAGTCAAAGCCATTACTCTGATAGAAATAATTTAATATCAGGATTGCCGCAATCGCAGCAATGTTTACTGTCAGTACTAATTTACTCTTCTTCATCTGTATTACCTCAAAAACATATGCAATAATTTCTCATACAGCTTACTCTTATAGGGCTGGTAGCGCATGGGTAAATCCATCCAGGTCTTTTTATCCACGATGGATTTGGTGTGGGAAAAGGCTTCGAAGCCGCCCTTACCGTGATAGGTGCCCATACCGCTCTCGCCTACACCGCCAAAGCCCATTTCGCTGGTGGCAAGGTGGATAACTACATCATTGATACATCCGCCGCCGTAGGAAAGCTCTGTGGTGACACGCTTCATTTGCTTTTTGTTGCTTGTAAACAGGTAGAGTGCAAGAGGCTTATCCCTGTCCTTCAAATCCATGATTACATCATCAAAGCTGTCAAAGGTGAGCACCGGCATAATGGGGCCGAAGATTTCCTCGCCCATTACCGCGTCCTCCCATGTCACGTTATCCATAACAGTGGGGGCAATCTGACAGGTGTCCGGATTAGATGTTCCACCGATAACCACCTTATTTTTGTCAATCAGTCCCATAAGACGGGTAAAATGCTTTTCGTTAATGATTTTACCGTAATCCTTATTTTCCAAGGGATTTTCGCCGTACTGCTTCTGAATCTGCTTTACCACCTCCGCTACAAAAGCATCCTTCACGGAACGCTCACAGAGAATATAGTCGGGCGCCACGCAGGTCTGTCCGCAGTTTAAGTACTTACCAAATACAATGCGCTTTGCCGCAAGCTTAATATTGGCACTTGCATCCACTATACAGGGACTCTTGCCGCCAAGCTCCAAAACCACGGGAGTCAGATGCTGGGCGGTATGCTTCAGAACTTCTTTACCCACCGCTTGGCTTCCGGTAAAGAATACAAAGTCAAACTTCTGATCCAGAAGTGCCGCATTCTCCGCTCTGCCTCCGGTTACCACCGCCACATACTCCGGCTCAAAGCACTCGGTAATGATTTTCTCGATGATACTGCTTGTGGCAGGAGAATAAGCACTAGGCTTTACAATGGCTGTGTTTCCTGCCGCTATGGCATCCGCCAGCGGGTCTATGGTAAGGAGGAACGGATAGTTCCAAGGACTCATAATCAAGGTATTACCGTAGGGCACAGGCTGCTTGTAGCTGTGGGATGCAAACTGTGCAAGGGGGGTGTAAACGGTCTTCCTCTTGGCAAATTTTCTTGTGTGGCGAATCATATAGGAGATTTCAGACAACACAAGGCCACTCTCACACATAAAGCCTTCATAATGGCTCTTTCCAAGGTCCGCCTTCAGGGCGTCGTTGACCTCTGTCTGATACTTTTTTACTGTTGCATACAGCTTTTTCAGCTGTGCAATACGGAACGACACCGGGATGGTGGCTCCGGTTTTATAATATTTACGCTGCGTCTCCAGCAGACTTTGAATCTCTTGGTTTGTCATAACTATATGCTCCCGTCTGTCATCCTAAAATAATATACACTATATGCAGAAAGCAGACAACCTCCGTTAAACTCCCCCCTCCGTCCGGTGAGAAGCTCTTCACCAACCGCAACACCCGCATCAAAGTTGGCATAGAAGTCCTCACCGTCCGCATTGATGGCTACCAGGATTCTTTCATTATTAGTCCTTCTCTCAAATACGCATTGCTTATTGGTCAGGAATACAGAACGGAAGGAACCGTAGTTCAATGCTTCCGATTGCTTTTTGACAATGGAAAGCTTTGAGATAAGATCACTCAATTCTGTCCACTGCGGCGCATCAAAGCAGGCACGAAGTGCAGGGTCTCCCTCTTCCTTTCTCGCCTTGGCTCCCCATTCACTTCCGTAATAGATACAGGGAATGCCGGGCATACCGAACAGCAATCCATATATCAGCGGCAGATGCTTCTCATTCGTAAGAATGCTTGCCACTCTGGTCACATCATGATTATCAACAAAGGCCAATAAATGCTTGCCCTTATAGAGTGTCCAGTTCTCAGGGCCGAACTGTCTTAACAGGGAATGATTGATTTCAAACATATTCATACAGTTAAAACTGCTGTACAAACCCTTATAACATTCATAATTGGTAGCAGAATGAAGCATGCTGTCATTCATTAAACGGTTATAGTCACCATGCAGCATCTCTCCCAACAGGTAAAAGTCCGGCTTTATACCCTCTGTAAAGCTTCTCAACCTCCTTACAAAGTTTTCCTCCAGACTATATGCCACATCCAGGCGCAATCCGTCAATATCAAACTCTTCTATCCAACCCTTCACAGCATTCAACAGATGCTGTACTACCTCTTCATTATGAAGATTCAGCTTCACCAAATCATAATTGCCTTCCCAACCCTCGTACCACAAACCGTCATTGTAGCCGGAATTTCCGTGAAAATCAATCCGGTAGAACCAGTTCACATAAGGAGAATTCTCTCTGTTTTGCAATACATCTACAAAAGGACCAAAGCCTCTGCCCACATGATTAAACACACCGTCCAGTACTACCTTGATACCGTTTGCATGAAGACTTTGGCAAACCTCCTTAAAATCCTCATTGGTTCCGAGACGCTTATCTATCAGGGAATAGTCTCTGGTATTGTAACCATGGGTGTCCGATTCAAACACCGGTGAAAAGTAAATAGCGTTGATACCCAGCTTCTTCATATGAGGTATCCAATCCTTCACTTTTAAGATACGATGCGTAAGCACTCCATCGTTTTCAAAGGGCGCTCCGCAGAACCCTAACGGATAAATCTGATAAAATATACTTTCATATGCCCACATAATATTCCTCCTGTCTGTTATATGAAGAGTAATTGGTCTACATAATAATTTAATCACTCCTGTTATCACTTCACATAATGCTATTGACTGATTCAGTACCATTGCAACTTCACTTGCAAAATTTGTAAATCTCCTCCCCTTGGAACAACTGTCGGTTTTATGGGGCTTTTTTCAAAGAAATCCACCAATTCCACAGAGTTATCCACATAAACACATGTGTCATATTTGCTCCCTAATGCTGTCATTTTCCTAATTTTTGCTGTCATAATCATCAAAATGGTATCGGTAAAAAATGTAAATCAGTTTGCATAATTAGTTTACATAATATCACTTGCAAAACTAGTCATATTTTGACCATGAATCCCAAAACCGCTCCACTCTGTCAGCTATTGTATTCACGGAAACCCTCTCGAACTGCTCCCATTCCCTGGGAAACATCCGTCTGTAGGAGTACTGTAGAAAACGTTCATCCAAGAGAGCCACAATACCGATGTCCTCCACGGTACGGATTACACGCCCCGCCGCCTGTAACACCTTGTTCATGCCTGGATAACGGTAAGAATAGTCAAAACCATTCTCTCCCCTCTCGTCAAAATAATTCTTCAAAAGCTCTCGCTCGTAGCACACCTGGGGCAGTCCCGTTCCTACAATAATGGCTCCAATCAGGCTATCGTTCTTTAGATCAATGCCTTCCGAAAAGATGCCACCCAGCACGCAGAAGCCGATTAGTGTAGCTTCCTCAGAGTCAATCTCAATATCCATGGCAATATCCGCCTGTAAATCACAAGCCTCATTCCCTCTGAATCTGGCAAGGAAATCCTCTCTGTCCTCTTCAGACATATAATCCTGCTGAATGATGCATTCCTTGGTATCATCTTCAAAATACTGCATGTAAAGTTCATAAATCCGCTGCAGGAAGGAATAGGAGGGACAAAAGACCATGTAATTGCCCTGACGGCACTTTACAATCTCATCAATATACCTTGCAATATTGAAATATTCCTCTTCAGAACGTCTGGTATACTTACTGGTCACATCTCCCGCAATCAGAAGTGCCCGTTTCTCCGGATGGAATATGGATTTCGCATATACCTCATAATCCTGCTCCTCACCGCCAAGCAAACTCTTATAATACTGAATGGGTAAAAAGGTCGCCGAAAATAATACGGAACTTTTACCTCTCTGCATACATTCTTTCAGGTTCTCTGCCGGATTGACGCAGAATAATTTCAGGAAAAAGGTCCCTTCCTCATCAAGCTGGGTATATTTAATATAATGGTCGTCCAAACGCTCATAAATCATAAGGAAATGTGACACCGCAAAATAAAACTCCAGAAGGCTCTCACGGATAGGCAGCTTTATCTCCTCCTGCTCCTCCAGATAGTCACCAAACACGGCATACAATCGTTGCAGGGCGTTAACAAAATCATCAATCTCCTCCACTATGCAATAATTCTCGCACTCCCTCTTCATAGCAAGAAGCTCTTTGTTACATTTATCCAAATGATACAGCAGACGCTCCCCGTACCCATCCTTCACAAATATGCTCTTGCCACCATGAAGCTTTCTCTTCGCACTGCTCGCTTCAGGCTCTGTGATTTCCTGTTGCCGCTTCTTAAGCTGCAACAGATTTCCTGCCAGTTCACTCTCGTCCATGTCCCATGGCATCTTGTTTGACGCTCCTGTCAGCTCAAGTGTCATTTGTCCTTTAATGCCGGATTTTACTGAAGTTTCTGCAATTTCTGACATGACTGTCTGTTTGATTTCCTGCTTGAGTGCAAGGAAATCTTCCTTTATCAAAGTAGCACTGTACATCTCTCTTCCACGGTCCAGAAGGTTATGTGCCTCATCAATCAAAAACAGATATTTGCCACTATTGCCATCTCCAAAAAAACGTTTCAAATACACATGAGGATCGAACAAATAATTATAATCACAGATAATGCCATCTGCAAAGAGCGTCATATCCAGACAAAATTCAAAGGGACACACCTGATGCTTCATAGCATATTCCTCAATTTTTTCTCTGGTATAGCTCTCCTCATGAATCAGCAAATCATACAATGCTCCATTGATACGGTCGTAATGTCCCTTGGCATAGGGACAATGCTCCGGATTACATTCCGTCTGCTCGCAAAAACATATTTTTTCCTTGGCTGTCAGTATCACGCTTTTGAAACGCAACCCCTTCTTTCGAAGCAGGGCAAAGGTATCCTCCGCCACTGTTCTGGTAATAGTCTTGGCAGTCAGGTAAAATAATTTATCTCCCATGCCCTTTCCCATGGCTTTCAGCGAAGGAAAAACAGTAGATATGGTCTTTCCGACACCTGTGGGCGCCTCCACAAACAGCTTCCTGCCATGGTATATAGTCTGGTACACATAGGAAACCAATTCTCGCTGACCGTCCCTGTAGGGAAAAGGGAATTCCAAGCTTTCCAACGACTCCTGACGGATACTTTTCCACTGCCACGCCTCATCGGACCATTTGCGGTATTCTGTGACAAGTCCCTGAAACCATTCTTCCAACTCCGCAAAGGTATAATCTTCATAAAAATGACGGATATCCTCCGTCTCCATATTACAATAGGTCATGCGCACACGAATTTCTGAAAGCTCCTGCTGCAGGCTGTAAATGTATGCATAGCACTTTGCCTGCGCCACATGAACAGGTACCGGCTGTCTCATCCTATAAACATCACGATAGGTTCCTTTTATCTCGTCAATAAAAACTTCCTTGTCCGTATGGACAATGCCGTCCGCACGTCCCTCCACCACAAGGACATAATGCTCCGTAGGATGAGTATATCTGAGAGACACCTCAGAGCGATACTCTGCACCCATGCGCTTCTGTATCATGCGGTGAATCCTGCTTCCCTCCTGCATTGCATTCTCAGGCGCACTCTGTATCCGGTTATCAATATCACCCGTCCGTAACAAAAACTCTACAAAATTACGCACCGATATCCGGATTTCTTCCTTGGGAGCCTCGGATGCTACTATATCTAGTTCGCTCTGTTTAACCTCTGATTCTTTCATCGAATTGAACTTCTCTCCACTAACTTATCTCTTTCTGCATTTACATAATATAGTTTGTAGATTTTTCTGAAGTCAGCACAAACGGAAACTGACTGTGCGATTTATGCGCCACGGAGATGAGACTACAGGCTCATCGCAGTGCCCGGCGCATCTGAGCACTGCAGTTTTCGTTTTTGTTGACTTCTTGTGAAATCCACAAACAACAAAACTCCCTATAAAGATAGTACTCTATCTTACATAGGGAGTCAAACTTCTTTCGCCTCAAATCCGGTAATATTAACAAGCAATGGCGATTTCCTTTAACAAAGCCTCGAATTCCGCATTGTATCCGTCATAGGAAACAGTCAGGGGCTTTCTAAAGTCCAGGCCATACACACCAAGAAAGGACTTTGCATCGACCACATATCTGTTGTAACAGATATCGATATCAAAATCACACTTGGAAGTCACATTAACAAAATGCTGAACCTGATCCTGTGTTAAATGAACTGTTTTAACCATCTTCATCACCCTTTCAAATTGCAACAGCTAATTTTAAGAAGTTATTACCATTATAGCCAAATGAAGGGATTTGTAAAGTCACTTTTTCACCAAGAATCCTGACAAAACTCGTGAGTTTTAGTACTTTTTACCCAATATTCAACTGTTTACTAAACTCCACCATGTACTCCCTGAAACGCAAGGGAAGCATGTTGCGTTGCAGCTTAAGGTTTTCCCTATCTTTGATAGCTATTTTATGACAAAAATAGCGGAATAGTTCCTGATAATGAAGCTCTCTCTCCGATAATCTAAAACGTTCTGCTTCCGTAAACACTTCCTCGCCACTAAGCAGATACCACTGCTTCCCTGCAGGATGCACACCAAACAATCCGCGACCCTCATCATGAAGAACGAAATTCTCAATAGGAAGCCTATCTGCAAAATGCTCCATCAGAAAAGTAAGCAGATTGTTCTTGGGACTGATTTTGGAATACAGTATTCCGCTATCCAACTCCTGAAAGCGTACAAAGCCTCTCATATGGCAATTCTCATTGCCCGCAGCTCTCGCCAAGGTAAACGCTTTATTAACATAGTCATTGGCCAAATTGTCAAATAAATGACCTCTCACAGCCCCGGCATGACGCAATCCCAAAGAAACGGTCTGATAAACAGCTTGCGCTTTCATGGGCTCCGGAGAGGACAGAGCAAGGCAGATATGATGATAATCCTCCTCTCCGAACCTGTTCTGTAACGTGCGTATCACTTTTAAGGTCTTTTCTGTATCCGGAGCCACTGTCTGATACTCCGCAAACAGGAAAAGCTCTTCATTCAGGCTCATCATTGTATTCTCAGGATGGCTCTTTTGTTCATAGGCATTGTAAATGCCGGTAAAAATCCCTTCCAGGGAGTCCTCGCATTGAAAAACTAACATTCTCTGCCTCCTTAAAACTGTCCTACTGCTACCGCAAGTTTCTCTTCAGGCAACAAAATTCGTTGAAAGCTACTATCGTCAAACAGAGACATTTGCCTGTAAGTCATACCATCACTGCCGAACTGTATTCTATCCTTCACACTGGTTAGATTGCGCACTATGTAATCCTCCTCCAGCTTTGTAGGATACATCATCCTACCACTACAGGTTATAAAATATATTGCACGCTTCAATACTACTCCAATCTTCTTTAAATCTGCGAAGGTCAGATTCCCGCTGCGCCTCGCCGCCACAATGCGCCTTGCGCTTTTTACTCCCACTCCGGGGATGCGAAGCAGCGTCTCGTAGGGCGCACGGTTAATCTCTATAGGAAACTGCTCCAAATGTCGCACTGCCCAATCCTCCTTTGGATCCAACATTACATTGAAGAATGGTCTGCTTTCATCCAGAAGCTCTGCTGCCTTAAAACCGTAAAACCGAAGAAGCCAATCCGCCTGATACAATCTGTGCTCACGAAGAAGCGGAGGACCACCGGGAAGGGCAGGTAAGCTTTTATCCTCATTCACCTTCACAAAGGCGGAATAGAATACCCGCTTCAGCTCAAACTTATCATAAAGGCTTTCTGCCACGTTCAATATCTGGTAATCATTCTCCGGCGTAGCTCCCACAATCATCTGTGTGGACTGACCTCCACCTACAAAACGGGGCGCATTACGGTATAGAACCAGTTCCTCCTTATTCACCTTGATGTGATTCTGAATCTGGCGCATAGGCGTAAGGATATTCTTGCGATGCTTGTTAGGCGCTAAATTGCGCAATCCCTCCGCAGTGGGGAGTTCCAGATTGACACTCATCCTGTCCACCAGAAAACCAATGCGCTGCACCAGTTCTGCATCCGCACCGGGAATCGCTTTCACATGGATATAGCCGTTAAAGCGGTATTTATTGCGAAGGAGCCAAATGGTACGGTAGAGCAATTCCATGGTAAAGGTAGGACTCTGAATCACACCGGAGCTCAAAAACAGACCTTCTATGTAATTTCTCCGATAAAATTCCATAGTAAGAGTACAAACCTCCTCCGGGGTAAAGGTCGCCCTCGGTACATCATTGGAACATCTGTTGAGACAATACTTACAATCATAGATACATTCGTTGGTAAACAAGATTTTCAAAAGGGAAATACATCTGCCGTCACTGCTGAAGCTGTGACAGATACCGCCTGCAAGGCAACTGCCGATGCTCTGTCCGTTCCCCCGTCTGTCCACGCCGCTGGAGGTGCAGGCAACATCGTACTTAGCTGCATCCGAGAGTATTCCCAATTTATCCATAAGGGACATCTCCTGTCCCGTCGCCAGGTATTCCATCTGCTCCTCCTTTTAGAACATTTGTTCTGTATTTAGAATAGTACATATGTTCGTTTTTGTCAACTCCTATTTTTTGTCTGCTATTGATTTATTTGGCAAAAATGAATATAATATTATACATACTAAAGAAGGAGGCTCTACCCATGACAAACGAGATTTTTATCAGCCATTCCAGTCAGGATGCCGAATGTGCAAGGAAGGTATTGCAATACATTGAGGACAACGGTTATGACTGCTATATTTCCTCCCGCGATATCCGTGGAGGCCTTCACTATGCAAAAGATATTGTAAATGTTCTGAAAGAATGTAAGGTAGTGGTATTGATTGCGTCCGCACACAGTAACCTTTCCGAGCATGTTTTAAATGAAATTGATATCTGCGTGGATAATAAGAAAACCATCATTCCTCTCTTTATTGAGGATTTTGACATCAGCGACGAATTCCGCTATTACTTAGGGCGCAGTCAGCGCGTTATCGTTGAGGGCGAGGATGTTTCAGAAGCCTTTCCCCGACTGATGGATTCCATCCGCAACAAATACCCCAAGAGTGTTAAGAAAGCAGAGCCTGCAGCATCTGCTGCCGCTCCCGAGGCTGAGGAAAGTCAGAAAACCAAGACTATATTTGAATATGATGCAGACCGCGGTATCATGATTAATCCGGAGGACAGAATGCGCAACATCAGCTTCCGCCAGGATACCTTTACCAATATGATGAGCGGTATTTTCGATGAGATTACCAAATCCGTGGATTTAGAGCACAGCAGCAAGGTGTTCTTTGACTGCGGATATGAAGGTGGCAATAATTTCGGTACCCGCTTGAATCAAATGCTTGAGAATACCCATTATACTTTGGAAGAAAAGTTGCAGAAATGGTGTGAATTTGACTCCTGTGTGGGATGGGGAAAGTTCAATATTGACATTGACATCGATGAGGACAACGGCACTCTGTCCGGCACCTTAAGCATCAATGAATGCTTTATGGTGGACAAAAAGCACAAGCATCCCATCTGCTCCTTTATTGTGGGTTATTGCACGGGCGTGATTGAAGCACTTCTCGGTGACATTGAAATTGTACTCACCTGTAAGACCTGCCCATTAAAGAATAAATTTAAGTCAGAGTGTGTATTTGATATCACTCTGGATATGGAGGCATAGACTTGAATATTTTAGTTATTTTTACCGGCGGTACCATCGGCTGTACCGTAAATGACGGTTATCTTTCCACCGACACCGCCAAAACCTATTCCCTGATTGAATTGTATAACGGTCTTGGACTTACACCTGTGAATTTTACTTATGATGAGCCTTATACGCTGCTCAGCGAAAACGTGACCGGTGAGCACCTTTCTCTTTTGGGTAATTGTCTGCAGGCCCATGTTGCAGAGGATTATGACGGCATCATTGTAACCCACGGCACGGATACCATCCAGTATTCGGCAGCTGCCATGAGCTATCTGCTCCCCAATTTACAGATACCGGTAATGTTTGTTTCCAGCAATCTTGTTTTGGATAATCCTGCCGGCAACGGTCTTGACAATTTTGCCCATGCGGTGGAATTTATCGCTCACAAGCGCGGGAAAGGCGTTTTTGCTATCTACCGTAATAATGACGGTATTATCTACGTTCACCGCGGCACACGACTTTTACCTCACTTGCCCTACAGTGATGATCTGTACAGCGTTGGCAATATGTATTTCGGAAAATATGATAACAACAGCTATTTTTGCAATCCTGTTTATCATGCAGAAGACTGTGAGGAGTTTTTCACATTACAGCTTCCCGCAGGATGGAGCTCGGATATCGTACGCTTCTTCCCCTATCCCGGCATGGCATACCCAAAGCTTTCCAAAGGGACAAGAGCCATACTTTTGGACACTTATCACTCCGGTACTCTTTGCAGCATCACTCCGAAAATGAATGTCTTCTTTGAGGATGCCGCAAACCGCAATATTCCGGTATTCCTTACAGGAGCTGAAAACGGAACCACCTATGACAGTGTGAAAGCATGGAAGCAGCTCCAGATATGCACTCTGCCTAAGGCATCCCCCATTGCTATGTACGTGAAGCTTTGGATGGCAATGGAGTCTGAGGATCTTTTAGAGACTGTTTCTCTGGAGAAAATCATGCTGACACCTATTTCTGACGACATTGTATAGTTTAATCTTGATTTGATTTTATGCGTTATGACACAAATGTCGCCCCGTTTTTATGAACGGGGCGGCTTTTTTCGATGTGTGAGAGGGGATAGAGAAGCAACGGCGTAGGGGACACCATGGTATCCGCAGGCACGCTCTTGCTATGTGCGAGTATGTAATGTGTGTTAAGGAGAATCGCATCGCGATTCTCTCAGAAGCGTCGCTGCCGAGCGATGCTTTAGGACCGGCGTGCTCAGAATGCGCTGCTTGTACCATGGTGTCCCCTACGCCGTCGCTTACACATCCCCTCTCACGCCTCATCCGTCTTACTCCAGTTCTTTTCCGAAACGTAAAAGTATCCCACACCTACAATGAGTGCTGCCATAATCAATGGGTACAGAACCGTCACAAGACCAAAATTCTTTGTAAACAAAGCTACAAGTACCTGCGCTCCCAAAAAACCTGCCGCATACCGGATTGCGGGCTTAATGAGCAGCCTCTGCCTCGCTCTTAAGATTGTCTTTTGGCTGATTGGCATATATTGCAGGATTTTATAGACCGATACTCCCGTATTGTCCTTCTTTCTGCTGACATTCATATAAGGTGCCAGGGACAAAGTCATACCCAACGTTCCTACAAGCAAAATCAAAAATGGCATTACCTTACCTAAATGGCTATCACCGCTAAAACTCCAGGGGACCAGCATGCCACAGGTTGCCGCTGCCCACATTGCCCAATCCACAAGCCCGGTCATCATAAAGCGGTACTCCTCCTGCTTCATCAGTTCATTGTCAAAAGCCTGCAGAAGCTCCATTTCCTGTTTATCTATATCTTTCATGATATTATCTGTCACATTTTTCTCCATAATCAAAATCCTCCTAATCTTCCCACGTCTCGACTACTACGCCATATTTTCCTCAAAGCAAACCATCCGTCCATTCTCCATCCGTGCGATATAATCCATGTTTCTGTTCAAATCCGTCTGTAGCTGAGTGGACATCAAAATACTGCAATCCCCCTCTGCCAAAATCTCTCTAAGCACATTATAAAAATCCACTCTGAATACCGGATCCATTCCCGCAGTTGCCTCATCCAAGAGATACAGTCTGGCATGATGTGCCATGCCGAAGGCTATCTGAAATTTGATAAACTCGCCTCTGGAAAAATCACAAAGCACCTGTCTTGTAGGCACCTCGAACTTTCGCATCAAATCGTAAAAGTATCCTTTTTGCCATCGGGGAAAGAGTTGACCTAGTAGGTCAATATTCTCCGCCACACTTTTATTCATGAAAAAGGTGTTCTCATCCGCCACATACGCCACTTCACTTAAGAAAGCACTGTGGCATTCCTTAATTTCCATACCGCGGTACAAAATCTTACCCTCATACTGTGCATTCTCATTTAAAATGGTACGAAACAGAGTACTCTTACCGGCACCGTTTTTACCCACCAGACCGCACAGATATCCCTCCTCCAAATGAAATGAAATATCCTGCAATTTGAAATCTTCCTCTTTCCCCTTCTTTGTTATCCCCGTTACGTTTTCAAATTTTAACATTATCTGTCCTCCCCCAGCAGTGCTTCCACCATCTCCATGATATCCTCTCGGTTCATGCCTGCTTTTTTACATTCCGTCAGTATTTCCGATAACCGCTGTTCCAGCATAATATACTGCTTCTCCTTTAAATAACTTGTGTTATTCTCGCACACATAGAAGCCCTTACCGCTTACGGAGCGGATAAGTCCTTCTTTCTCCAACTCCTCATAGGCGCGTTTGGTGGTAATGACACTCACCTGTAACTCACTTGCCAGCGCCCTGATGGAGGGCAGTGCCTCTCCCGTCTTTAATTCTCCGCTTACTATGGCATTTTTCAGCTGATTCACGATCTGCTCATAGATTGCCATCGTTCCTTGGGGTTGTATGATTATTTTCATAGTCTTACCATGCCCTTTCCTACCAGTCAATTTCTTCAAATTTAGTAATCTTACGAAGTTCCAAATCATAAAATTTTCTGTCGCACTGCTCATATACGGAATTCACTTCCAGCATCACCGGCAAAAATCTGATAACCATATAGCAGCAAAAAAACAATGCAAGCGCTGTAAATATGCCAATCGCTATCATCTCACCCAGACCAAGGCCGGTATCACCAAACACCATTATCACTATCACATTGCTCAACATCGTCAATAGAAAGCTCACCTTTTTCCATGTGCCAAAATGCCATAAGTCTTTATGTTTATTACTGCGGCATACAATTTTGATATTGGAAATGGCCATCAATGCCATATATCCGATACATACCATCAAAAATTCAATTATATCTACCTGGCGGAACAGAAGTAATGCACCAAAAATAATAATGTATATACTTGCCGTAAATCCCATATTTAGCAGATAGTAAGACCGAAGATACTGTTTGCGCTCCTGCCTGTCCATAGGACATAAAAACATGGGCTTGCTCAGATAGGGCATACATGTGGCACTGATTAGCGTGCTGATAATCAACAGAAAAAGGTAAGTAAAAATGGGAATCCCGTTTCCTCCATCCCTAGCAACGACAATAGCTGCGCCAAACATGCTGCAAAATCTGCCGGCATTTCCAAATCTCCATGCATAATCCCAGCGCTCCTTAAAGGTTGCTTTATAATCCAAAAAGACATTTCTTATCATTTCAGTCCTCCTTGTTTTCCTTTTACCGTAAAGTACATAATTTCCTCCAATGTGGGAATTCTCACGCTCACTTCTCTGTCATACTCTGCATGGGCTGAATGCTTTACCAGTGCCTTCCCCACGGTCTTTCCCAATTCCGCATGCACAAGTCTGTCCTTTCGAAGAAGCTTGATTTTGTAGTTTTCTCCTTCTACCAGACGGTAGGCATCCTCCAGCTCACTTCTTTCCATAGCAAGTGTTATTTTACCATCGTTTAGGAACAAAAAGTAATCTCCCACCTGCTGCAAGTCCTCCAAAATATGGGTTGCCAGCAGTACGCTGTGTTCTCCGTCCGCCACAAATTCCGTGATAATCTTTAAAAACTCCTCGCGGAATTCCGGATCAAAGTTGGCTGTAGGCTCATCCAAAAGCAAAAGCTTCGGCTTATGACTTAAGGCTACGGCAAACTGATATTTCAGCTTTTCGCCCTTGGAAAGCTTTTTGCAGCTACGGTTTATGTCCAATGCAAACCGCTCACAATACTCTTTAAGCAACTCTCTGTCATAGGAGGAATAATATTTCCCAAGCATATCTGCATTCATTAACAGACTGATGTTCCCGGTGTATAGCTCTTCGTTTAACACCACCCCTAATATATCCTTGCAGGCTTTCTCCTCCTCGCGGATATCCATACCCCCAATGCGGATCTCGCCGTCATCCACAGTGTAAAGCCCCAGTATCAGATTCATCAGCGTGGTCTTTCCGGCACCGTTTGGTCCGAATACACCACCGATATAGCCCTTAGGAAGAGAAAAATTCACATTTGACAAAGTAAACAAATCTAATCTCTTTGTAACATTATTTATCTGAAGCATAGCATTTCCTCCATATTAATAGTGCGTGCATATACTGTATATACACATATATACAGTATATGCACGCACTTGTCAATAGATTTTTGAAAAACTATTTTAAATTAGATAAAAATGTGCTGAGCAAGGGGGGACTTTAACGCTTGCATCCGCCACAACCATATCATCGCCCAATACATAAATCTTCTCTTTTAATGGCTCTGCAAAAGCAAACTCTGCTGCCTTGTCGGAAGGATTGAGTACCACTAACACTCTTTCTTCGCCGTTGCTTCTTACATAAGCCAAAGGATACTGCTTCTGTTCCACATAAATAAAGGTAATCTCACCTTTGCTCTGAAGCGCCTCATGAGCTTGTCTTATGGCAATCAACCGCTTTACTTCATGAATAAGAGCATTCGGATTCTCCAGCTGATTTTGTACGGTAGGTCTGTCCGTCGCCTCATCCTGAGGTATATAGAGTGCGTCTTTAGGAGCACTGCTGAATCCCGCATTTACGGAATTATCCCACTGCATGGGAGAACGAGCCCCGGTTCTGCCATATCCGCCTTCTACGGAAACCAGATTTTCCACATGACGCATTCCGATTTCATCACCATAATAAATGAACGGTGCACCGGGCATAGTAAGTAAAAAGGCAAAGGCTATCTTTAACTTCTCTCCCTTTATCGTGCGTGCAAGTCTGTCCATATCGTGATTTCCCGAAGGTATACAGATAAGCCCCTTGCGCTCAGACTTCTCATAATTCTCCAAATATTTCTTTACAAACTCGGATGCATCACCGTTTCCTGCAAAAAAGGGAGCCTCACAGCGGAACAAATCATTATAATGAGAGGGACCGAAATGTAACAGGAAATCCATATGAAATCCACCCTGCAAACTCTTGTCAGGTTCGCCCCACTCAGATACCATTGCTGCCTCAGGAAATTCTTCATCCAGAAACTCTCTGACATTCTGCCAAAGCTTAATCGTTCCTTTGCCGTCCTCATCCCCCTTTACAAGGGAACCTGCCATATCTACCCTGAAGCCGTCACAGCCCATGGATAACCAAAAGCGCATGATGTCCTTCATGGCTTCCACTGTAGCCTTAGGTCCCTCATCATCAACGCTCTGCTGCCACTTTTTCTGCGGGTCCGGTTTATAATATCCGTAATTCAAGGCGGGTTGATGACTAAAGAAATTCACCACACAGCTGCCGTCACGAGAGGATATTCCTCTGATGGAACCGTAACCTAACGGTTCCTCCCAAATACTGTCCGTCCAAATGTAGCGGTGAGTAAATTCGTTTTCCTCCGCCTTCATAGATTCTTTAAACCATGCATGCTCCACAGAAGTATGTCCGGGAACCAGGTCAAGAAGTATATGCATATCCCTATTATGAACTTCCTCAAAAAGCCGCTTCAAATCTTCATTAGTACCATATCTAGGCGCAGCTTTATAATAATCCGAAACATCATACCCGGCATCACCAAAAGGCGACGCAAAGCAGGGATTCATCCAGATTGCAGTACAGCCAAGCTCTTTAATATAATCCAGCTTACTGATGATACCCTGAAAATCACCAATACCATCTGCATTACTGTCCATAAAGGACTGGGGATAAATTTCATAAAACACCGCATTATCAAGCCATTTCGGGAAATTACCATTCATATCATTCATCACCTTTCGTATTATTCTTACGTTCATTTACTCCCACACCGTAAACTTCTCGTTTGTGAAAGTCTCCTTATATTCATACTCTTCCATAAACTCACAAATCAGCTTCCACTTGGCATCATCCTCCGACAGCTTCACACTATTCTCCGCAATCACCACAGGACGCACTTTGCCCTTCTCCTTTATTTCGCTCCGAAGCTGCCTCATATCTTGCTCCATCTTGCCCAAACTGTAGGAGCGCAAATCACTCCATGGATTAAAGGAGGACGGCATCTGCAAATAGAAGGAAAGTGCCGGTAGCTGTCCGTACAAAAGCACCTCTCTGCCTGTAAGCTCCTTCTCTTCCACATAGGCACTAAGCTCTGTCATCCACGCTGCGCGCTCGGGGCTCATCTTCACTCCGGCAAGCACTTTATTGTTATCAACCTTACTGCTTACATCCTGCACGCCCGTAGCCTCTGCGAAGGTAAACATGGCACCAAAGCCTACTCCCTGTATCAAAAACAACAAAATCATTGCCCACAACACTACTTTTGCCGGGAACAGACTCACAAGCTGCTTCCACCACACCGTTTCCTCTTCTCCCTTCAGGCTCCAGCGGGTAAACCGCACTGCTTGCCACAACACATAGGGCGCTGCCACAAACAGATTATTGATACTGGGATACACATTGTTATTGCTTCCCAGAGAGGTTAACAATAACACCAAAATCACTATGCCGGCAAGCAGTCTCTCTTGCTTAGGTACATTCGGGCGAAATATATTTATCGCACCCATACCCATGGCAATCATCATAAATAAAATAGCAGGTCTGTACATGGCATCATAGCTGTAATAATAGAAGGAAGTATAATGATTATAAAACAACCAAGATATCATAACAGATGTTATTGCAATACATGCAACCACTGACAGTATCCGTGCCGCTGTTTTAATAGACTTGCCGCCCTTTCCTGCACGTTTAGCTCCAAGAATCATCACGAATCTTCCCACAAGACCAAGCAACGCACACACCACCATGCCTGCCACCACAAAGACCATGATTCTCACAATCCAATAAATCATATCCATATAAGGCACAATAATGCCTGTCAGCATAGATGTGGGCTTATAATCCGTGGCTGTATCCGTCATGGAAAGCAGCCTCTGAATTCCCTCTATATAATTGGTAAATCCGTACCTGATGCTAATCCATCCTAAAAATACCACTACCGCACTGACATAGCCCAGCACGCACCACAGAGTATGTCTGCCCGCCTGTTGTAAGATACCGCGCAGTAAGCCGGTATCCTTCGGTGCCCTCTGCGCTATCGCCTCCCGGGCATTCTTCCTCTCCAGCCCCTCTATCACCGCATATGCCCAGACAGCCACAATCATAGCCGCCTCCGGCAGATTAGAAAAGCGTACAAAAATATTGGTTCCCAAACAGATACCTGCCGCAAACAGAAGCCACTTCTTATCCTCTGTAAGTCCCAGATAAAGCAATATCACACAGCCCAAAAACAATACATAGGTCAGGTAGTTATATAAGAGCGCCGTGGGACACCAACAGAGACTTACAGCCGCCACCTCTCCCACGAAACAAACCCAGGCCGGCATCTTTAGCTTTACCCTGCAAAACCAATATCCCAGTACCGCAAGCAGGCTGACAAATAAGCCCGTATACACATTTAAGCCTATCAGAGTGCCTCCGAAGGGAAGCAGGGTAAACAAATGCCCTACCACGTTTGACAGGTATGTGGAAAACAGCCACATGGGGTCCATATGGTCCGTTCCCATATAAGTAAAATTGGCATAATTATAGCCTGTATCCCACAAATCCAATCCCCAATTCACATGGCGCATGGGGTAAAGAATCAGGACAAGCAGGAAACAGACCTCTACCATTATTTTGCGATTCCAAACTTTATTTTGATGCCTCATTTTTAACTAACCTTTCTCTGCAAACAAGCCGTCCGCCGCCGCTAATTTATCCATCAGCACACGGTACACACCCACATGCATGAATACTTTATGCAATCCTTTCATTAACACCGTGCGCAGATACTCTGCCAGTATGCCCACCGTAAACACAATGATTACTGCAAGCAAAGTAAACAACAACAGCATTCCCACATTGGAAACCTGCTCCGCTCCCAGCCACTTCTGCCATGCGTAGCGCACACCCAGATTTTCGTGCAGTAAATACACACCCAGCGTATACGGCGCAATTCGGCAAATAACACCCGATATTTTATCGCTTACATGCACTCGCAAAAATGCCGCGAATAAACCTACTGACGCAAGCAATACCAGCACATGATTATATTCCATACAAACACTGAGAAGAAGTCCAAGACTTCCGGTCTTTAAATATACAAATCGCAAAGCAAATGTGCCCGCAAAAATTAAAGCCACACTTAACAAATATATTGTAATCCCTCTTCCTTTTTTCTGCAGAAAGGGAATTCCAAATCTGCGGATATACGCCGCCACCAGAAATACACAGATATACCACAGGCAGTCATAGCCCTTTTCATCCATATCCAGTCTCACGGGTAGTATGGATTTTAACACACAAAAGGCAAACAGTAGCAGCCCCAGTGCAAGCTGCATTTGCCCCTTAGTCATGCGCTTCACAGCCATCGTTAAAAAGGGTAACAATAAATATAAAAATACATACGCTGTCAAGAACCAATAATGCCCCATAGAAACCGGGAAAAGAATCTGTACAAAATAATAAGTAGTCAATTCCTCCGCAGGTACCAGCCCCAAAACAGCCGCAACAAGACCGATTACCACAGAATACGTAAACACCTGTAATAAAAGCTTTAACAGCCTACTAAGCTTAAAGGAAGATTCGCAGAGAAAATAACCGCTGATTAGCATGTACACATTAACCGCCACAATGCAAAAGCTCTCAAGCACCCATGCAGCCACACCTGCACTTTCCATCCTCTCACTCGTCAAATTAACAAGCAGAGAACTCTTTCCCAAATAATGAAGCACCACTACCATCATCATCGCTATACAGCGAAGTAGCTCTATATTAGCCATTTTCGGCTTGTTTTTCTTATTATCCGTAAGACTCATCTAAACTTTCCGTCCCTTCCGGCAATCCTTAACACGACACTCTCTTTACAGACGCTCTTTCTATCAACTGACAGGGAATATAAATCTCCTGCTTCTCATTCTGTTCCTGCTCAGTCTCCAGCATATTCAGCAACACCTTAATGGACTTTCTTCCAATCTCAGGAAGCGGCAGCTTCATAGTAGTAAGCGCGGGTCTGAAATACTCTGCAATGTCCTGATTATCAAAGCCCACTACAGATATATCCTCGCCGACCTTTAATCCCTGCTCCTCCAGATAATCATACACACCACCGGCAATTTGGTCCGCCATGCAGAACACTGCAGTCACCCCTGCATTTTTAAGATACTCCATCTGCTCATAACCTGTTTTTCTATCCCACGCTCCGCATCTGATCCAATTGGTCTTTATATTTATACCCGCTTCAGCCAACGCCTTTTTATAGCCCAAAAGCCTCTTCTGGGTATGAATATTATCCGCCCTGCCACCAATAACACCAATTTCACGATGTCCCATGGAAAGCAGATATCTGGTCATATCATAGCCACCCTTCTCATCATCTATAATCACACTGACCGTGGGCATATATTCCAAATAAGCATATGCCATCACCACCGGTATGGGGAAATCCTTGGGGAATCCCTGAATCATGCGGGCATAGCTGGCCACATAGATGATACCATCCACCTTGATGGATAACAGCTCATTTAGCGCCACATCAAGCGCCGCCTTATATCCATCCTCTTTATCATACCAGTCATCTCCCCACCTGGAGAACAATCTTAAGTTCTGTACGATGGTACGATATCCTTTATCCTCACAGCATGCCATAATGCTTTCAATCATTTTAGGCGTCGAAAACTCTGCGATATCATCCGCAATGATACCGATTGTATGAGTCTTCTGACGCCTTAATCCCTGGGCAATATAGTTGGGCTGATAGCCCAACTCTGCCACCACATCCATAACAAGTTTTTTGGTCTCTTCGCTGACCTTGGGTTTACCATTTAAAATGTTTGAAACCGTTGTCACAGATACATTACATCTCTGTGCAATCTCCTTAAGTGTAACCATTTTTATATCCCCTTAAGCTTCTGCCATAATTACAAAAATTATAGCATTTTCAAACATTTTTAGCAAGTCTATCTCTCCTTATATACAAAGTTGGAGAATCCTGCCTTGCCGCCGGTCTTCTGCGTGGAGTATACAAACAAACCGAAACGACAACCGGTAAAGTGATCCAGCCTGAATGCCAGCTTATGAGTATTACCAATCTTCTTCCACCAAAATCTCTCAGCAAAATAGAACTTCGCTTCGTCCTTCATATTGGTGAAATCAACTTCAATCTTTAATCTGATCTTATCGCCCTCAATGGGAACTGCCTCCCACTCCTGACCGTAACCGGGCTCCTGAGGCCATTTTTGCGCAAAGCCATCAGCTGCTTCCTTGGTCATCATCACCGCATACGCCTTGCCATCGCGCTTGGTTACACCCACGAAGCCGTAGCCGCCCTGAAATGCACAAAGACCGGCATAATCACCTTCATTCAACTGACTAAAATCAAGCATTACCTCTCCCACACATCCGGGATAAATCATTCTCTGAGTAAGAATGTTTCTCGCTTGGGTTACATTGCGGGAAATCTTGTCAGTCGTAACCCAAAATTCCCCTTGCTCTTTCTTCCAGTCAATCAAAGACATCTTGGGTTCATGGTTAAACTGCCATGCGCTCTTTAAGCCAAAGCAGCCGTACAGCCTCTTTCTCTCACTGTCTGAAAGTTCAGGCGCACCACGGAAATTATCACTGGTAGTCAGGGAAGTATACTCGTAACCGGGTTTTAGATTCTCTGTTTCAAACTCCTCGGGAAGCTTACCGTTTACACCAAATACCGGATAATCATTTTCCCATGTCACAGGCACCAATACCGGAACTCTTCCGATGGCACCACTATCCTGGAACAGCACTGCATACCATTTACCGTCCGGAGTATCCACGATACCACCCTGTGCAACACCCTGACCACAATAGCCTCTGTCGTCATTGAACACATTGCCGCCTGTAAATTCGCCTTCCAGGGAATCTGCCACAAAACATGCCTCCACACGTCTCCATCTGTCAGGTAAGGAGTGGATAAAGAACACATAATACTTACCGTTAATCTTGTAAAAATGTGCACCCTCATAGCCAAGGGAAGGGTTATCCTTATCGCTGACTATCAGACGGTGCAGACCGCCTTCCTTTGCAGCTGTCAGCTCCTCATTAAGCTCTGTCAGATAAATATCCCTGTTACCGTATACCAGATATGCCCTATCGTCATCATCAAAAAGCAGGGAACAGTCGTGATAGAAGCCTTCGATATTCTTCTTATCCCAAGGACCATAAATACTCTTAGCAGTGTACAGATAAGTCTTATGGGTATCATTTGCCACAAAGATAATGTAGAAAAGTCCCTTGTGATATCTGATAGTTGCCGCCCACATGCCCTTACCGTAAACATGCTCATTTCCCTCAAGCCTCTGCCCGGGCGTGCTGTCAAGACGGTCATACACATAGGTTGCATGCTCCCAGTTTACCAAATCATGGGAACGTAAAATTTCACAGCCCGGCATAAAGTGCATGGTCGTACTTACCATGTAATAGGTATCCTCCACACGGATGACATCCGGGTCCGGATAATCCATTCTGGTCAAAGGATTAATGCTCTTCTTCTGCATCACGCGCTCGTAATTATAGCCTCTGTCCGGCGTTCTCTTCACGGGCTTTAACTCAAAATATACCACTGCATTTTCATCCATGGTGAATGAAATCTCCGCAGCATCATCCCTCGTCTTCATACTCATGGAAGAAACAAAGGGCTGCGCAGCCGCCTGCAAAAGTGCCGTCTGCTCTTTGGAAGGATTCGCCGGTTCTCCCATGTCATGCCATACCTTCAAAGGATTGGTGGTATCCTCATCCACTCTCTTGGTAAGCAGACAATATTCAGAATCCGGAGTTTCCAGCTCGTAAGTAAATTCAATACTCTTCTCCTTGCGTTTTCTGGTCATATTCCAGACAACACCGCGGTATTCACCGTCATCCAAAAGCATAATCACACTGTTGTCATCCCTGTAAACGCACTTTCCCTGCTTCTCCTTCAACTTCTTAAAGAACGCAAAGGTCCAGAAGGTGGGCTTGGGAATACAACCGTTTGCCACCAGACCGAAGCCGCCGTGGAAGGGTGTAAAGGGTACGCCTCGCTCCTCAAAAATATCACCGAAGGTCCAATAGGAGTAAGACTCATTGTCATCCCCCAATCTGGACAGCTGCTGTGCCAGATACGCTGCATTCTGGTTGGTATCATGAATGGGCGCATTGGGGATATAGGAGGTATTAAACTCCGTAATATGTATCTCCAGTCCCTCATATTCAGGGTAACTGTCTATAATCTCTCTTGTTGTATGCAGGTTTGCAAAACCGTCCTCAGCCTTCATCAGTTCAATATAGCCGTAGTGACCCACGTCATCCGGCTGCTCGGAGGTATAATGATGTCTGGTGACAAAATCCACGGGAATCTTATTCTCATGACAGAATTCCATAAAGGCCTTAATCCAAACCTCATCACTTCCGCCGCACACTGCGGGACCGCCCACGCGGAATCTTGCGTCCACTTCCTTGATAGCCTCAAAGGAATTCTTGAACAGCTTAAAATACTCCTGCATGTCCGCCTTCTCCCAGAATCCGGGAAGATTAGGTTCATTCCAAACCTCAATAGGCCAGGTTACCACATCATCCGCACCGTATCTGTCCATCAGGTGGCGAAGCAGTGCCTGTACCATAGCCTTCCACTCCGTGTAAGATTTCGGCGGTGTGGTATTACCCTTCCAGTAAAAGATAGTCTGCTTACCGCTTGCCAGCTTTTCAGGCATGAAACCAAGCTCTAAAAAGGGACGGATTCCAAGCTCCAGATAACTGTCCATCACCAAATCAAGATAGGTGAAATTATACTCAACAATTTTCTCCCCATCTCTCTCTGTCTCTTGATAAATCGCCATATCATCGGTAAACAGGCCATGTCCTCTGATATGCTGAAAGCCTATCTCATCCTGCACAAGCTTAAGCTGTGCCTGGTATTCCTTCTGCAAAGCAAGACCCATACGGCCTGTACCCACACAATAGTCAACCTGATTGTGAAAAGGCACTATGTCATCTGCATGAACGATAATTCTTCTCTTTTCCATGTAAACCCTCCGTTTTTATGCATATTTCCGATTATTCAGATGTATATGCTGTTATTTATATATATTTTATACTATCTCATTGACCAAATCAATCCAATGATTTATACTTTAATAAAATTGATATATTCTCATATCAGATGATTCTCAAGAGGAAGCGTGAATATATGAACGAAATAGATTTTATCGGATACAACGGTGTCCATCCCGATGATTTTGTATATGATGTACCTACAGGCTATGACAGTTACCTGCTCTTGTTGATTAAAAGTCCTGCGGAAATGATGCTGGACAATGAAATCCGCCAGGTATCTGCCAATACAGCCATCCTATATACTCCCGGCACCCGCATTTATTACCGTGCCAGCAAGCAGGAATACGTGGATGACTGGATCCGTTTTCGGACAGACGAATCCTTCGTAGCGCAATTTCCCCTGACCAACATACCCTTTTCCGTGTCAGACCCCGAGTACTGCCACAATTTATTTAAACTTTTAACCTGGGAGTCCTCATTCCCTTCGGCAGCCAGTGAATCCATTATCACCAACCTGCTCCGTGTATTATTTTCCAAGCTGTATGAAAGCTCCACTGTCAGCATTGCAAATATCCACGCACATGCTCTCATGGATTTACATAAACGCATCTATAATAACCCCCACTTAAACTGGAGCGTCAGTCAAATGTCTGAGGAGCTTCATTTAAGTGCCGGTTATCTGCAGGCCCTCTACAAAAAAATGTTCGGTTCCTCCTGCATGGATGATGTAATTACAGGACGTCTCCGCCATGCGCAGGATCAATTGATGTACACGACCAAACCCATTCAGGAAATTGCGGAAAGCTGTGGCTATAACAATGTAGAACATTTCTGCCGCCAGTTCCGTCAATATATCGGCTGTACTCCCGGGCAATTTAGAAAATCTGCCAACACGAGCCAGCCGGCTCTTACCCCCACTCATCAGACATTGGGTGGTAGGGAAATCAATAACTAATGTATAAGGAGGAAATATCATGATTTTTCACGTAGCAAAAAACGGTTGCGACAAGGCATCCGGCAGTGAAAACGCACCCTTCTTAACCATCTCCAAGGCAGCAAGCGTTGCCCTTCCGGGAGATACCGTTAAGGTACATAAGGGTGTATACCGCGAGTGGGTAAGTCCCAAAAACAGCGGTACCGAAGAACACCGCATTGTGTATGAATCCGCAGGCGACGGTGAGGTAGTCATCACCGGTGCCGAGCCCATATCCGGCTGGACGGATGAAGGCGACGGCGTATGGAAGGTCGAAGTACCTGACAGCATGTTTACCATCCGCAATCCCTTCACCACTTTGGTTTACGGCGACTGGCTCTTTGATGAGCTGAAGGGCTCTCATTTAGGCGATGTTTATCTGGACGGCAAATCTCTTTATGAACGCCAGTCCTTAGAGGAGATTAAAAATCCTACTCCCTGGCCTCACGCAATGTATCCCGAGACCTCACTGCTTGTGTGGTACTGTGAACATGCAGGCAGCAATACTGTTATCTGGGCAAATTTTGGCGGCAAAAACCCCAACAATGAAAATGTCGAGATTAATGTGCGCCCCTACTGCTTCTGGCCGGAGGAAACCGGACGTAATTATATTACAGTGCGCGGCTTTACCATTACTCAGGGTTCACCCCAGTGGGCTCCTCCCACCGCTTTGCAGGAGGGTCTGATCGGTCCTCATTGGAGCAAGGGCTGGATTATTGAGAACAATAAAATCAGCGAATCCACCTGCTGCGGCGTCAGCCTTGGAAAGGATATTTCCACCGGTGACAACGAATGGTCCAATCTGAAGTTTAAGTTTGGTACCCAGCGTGAACAGGAGGTTATCTTCCGCGCAGTCCGTGGCAATTGGAACAAAGAGAATATCGGAAGCCATATTGTGCGCTACAACGAAATTTTTGAATGTGAGCAGTGTGCCATCGTTGGTCATTTGGGCTGTGTGTTCAGTGAAATCTACGGCAACAAGATTCATCACATTCATCACAAACAGTACTATCACGGAGCAGAAGTGTCCGGCATTAAGCTTCACGCTTCCCTTGATGTTCAAATCCACGACAATGTATTTTACAGCTGCTACCGCGCAGTTTGGTTTGACTGGCAGGCACAGGGAACCCACCTGTACAATAACGTATGCTTCGAGAATCTTTCCGAGGACTTGTTTATCGAGGTTTGCCACGGTCCTTACATGGTAGACCACAACCTCTTCCTCTCCAAGATGAACTTTAGAAACGTCTCCCAAGGCGGTGCCTTTGCGCACAACCTGTTTGCCGGACGTATTGTGAATAATCCTGACAGAGGACGTCAGACCCCTTATCACTTCCCTCACGAGACAGCTGTTGCGGGATACAGTAACATCATGGGCGGTGATGACCGTTACTACAACAATATTTTCCTGCGCGACGAAGACACCAACAACGAACCCGTTCCCATGGGCTTCTTTGAACATCTGCCGCTGCCTCCCCGCACCAAGGAACAGGAGGAAGCAGAAAAGAAGGCAAAAATGGACGGTCTTCCCACTGCAAACAATGCAACCCTCTATCCCGTGGGATTACAGAGCTACGAAAGCTATCCCGATCCCGACACAAAGTTCTGGGAGAATTTCGTACCCGGTCGTCCTCCCATGTTACCCTGCGCCGCAGCGGGCAATCTGTACCTGAACAATGCTGTTCCCACCACCTGGGAAAAGAATGCAACCGTTTATGCAGATAAAGGAATCGAATTTAGCTGGGATATCGAAAAGGGAACTGCAAGTATTAAGATTACCAATCCCGACTTGATTAAGGCATCCTGCACGGATGTAATTACCACACAGCTTTTAGGCATCAGTTACAACACTGAGATGGCTTATGAGAATCCCGACGGTACGCCTTACCGCTTTGATAAGGATTTCTTCGGCAATATGCGTCCTGAGAAGAATGTATGTGCCGGACCTTTCGAATTGGGGGACGGTGTAGAGATAGAATTTACGGTATAAACAAAAGAGAGGCTGCCGCAAATGCGGTAGCCTCTTAGCATGTGAGAGATAGAGCCGGGGAGGACACCATGACACAAGCAGTGCATTCTGAGCACGCCGGTCCTTAGCGAGGTAATTGCGTCGTAAGATGCAATTAAGCGAGCTTAGTACCGCTGCGATGCGAAGCATAGCGGGAGCGTGCCTGCGGCTGTCATGGTGTCCTCCCCCGGCTCTATCGCTTGCATGCTAAAAACCTACCGAACCATGTCCGGCAGGTTTTCTATTAGTATTCTTTATTCTTCAGAACCTTCACCGATACCGCCAGGGAGATAAGGAGCATCACCGCTGCCACTGCTACAAACACAAAACCAAATTGCAGTTCAGAAAGATTGATTTCTTTTAAAAACGCCAACGCCTGCATGGTTTCCTCAGTAAAGTACTGGGTTAGGGCGTAATAGCCGCCCATGACGATACCGGCAACAATCAGCATAACCATACGACCTTTCTCCGGTCCGAATTTCAAATGTACAGGTATCATAATCGAAAGCAAAATAACTACAATCATTAAAGATGCACCAAAATTACTGAGCACATCCTGTATCTGAGCAGCTTCCATATTACCGCCTAATACCACCATTCCCACGGCACAGACAATAGTAGCCAAAATACCGGAAAATGTAAATGAAAACACATACTTTTCAAGGGCATAGGTTTTTCTCTGTATAGGCAGAGTCATTAAAAAGGTCATGCCGTTTTCAAAAGAATCATACGAAATAGTACTTAACGCAAACACCGTTCCCACAAATGCGATATAGGAAACTGCAAAATTGATATCATTCTGGGACAAACCGATAAACACACCCAAAATTAATATAATAACTACACTCGCTTTTTGCCCCATCATAAGGCGTATATCCTTTATTAATAAACCCTTCATATTATCTTCCACCTCTCTTATCAGTAATCATCAGTCCGATTACACTGTCAATATCGCCCTTTTCAATCACAACATCCGGATAATTCTCCTGATAGAACTGTTTCTGATTGGTCAGACAGCTATAACCGTGAGGTTCCTTCTTGCTGCAGAGAATATATCCCTTATCCAGCTTTGCATACTGCTCCTCCGTTACCTTAAGTACGCCGTACTCATCAAGCAACACATTGGTCTCTTCATGTAAAACAATTTTTCCGTCATCAATCAGATAAATATCATCACAAAGACCTTCCAAGTCTGTGGAAATATGAGAGCTGATTAAAATGCTGTTCTCCTCATTTTCCATATATTCACGGAGCATATCCAATATCTCATCACGTGCCACTACATCAAGTCCTGCAGTGGGCTCATCCAATACCAAAAGCTTTGCCTCATGGGACAGTGCCGCAAGCACCTTAAGCTTTGCTTTCATACCGGTGGAAAATTCCTTTATCTTTTGGTTCATGGGAATACGGAAATGCTCACACTTCTTTGCAAATTCCTTCTTATCAAAACGGCTGTACATAGCCGCCATCATGGCGGACACATCCTTTACTGTCAAATATCCGCTAAAGCCGGTCTCTGCCAAAACCACACCGATATCTTCCTTTTCCTTGTTGGTAAGCTTGTGCGCCTCCGTACCGTTTATGGTAATCGTTCCTGCGTCCGGTTTTACCAAACTAAGGACAGATTTAAATGTCGTACTTTTTCCTGCACCGTTTCTGCCGATTAAGCCGGTCACCGTACCGGATTCTACCTGCATACTGCAATCAAGCTCAAAACGACTATATTTTTTCTTTACACCATCTAACACCAATGTCATAGTTACTCCTCCAAAATCAGTTGAAATAATTCATTAAGTTCCTCATTATCAAGCCCATAGTTTCTTGCTTTGCGGACCGTAGCCTCCAGTTCCTGCTCCACTTCCTTTTTCTGCTCTTCCTTCTGCAGATTTCTGTTCAGTCCTGCCACGAAGCTTCCCTTGCCGTGAACCGTTACTACAAACCCTTCTTCTTCCAAGGTATCATACGCTTTTTTCACTGTCAGGGCACTGATACGCAAATCCTTCGCCAGACTTCTCACCGAAGGAAGCGGATCTTCACTGTGCAATTTATCCTGAATAACCGCCGCCTTAATCTGCTCCACAATCTGCTCATAAATGGGCTGCATGGATGAATTGTTGATTATAATATTCATTTAGTACCTCTCTATACTAGTATATGTCGACACAAACAGTATATAACAGTCTATAACTGTTTGTCAACTGTTTTATACTGTTTATTCCAAAAAAATTTAGAGCCGCACAATTTTGTAAAATATTACTATGTTGCGCTAGTGTGCGTGAGAGGCAGGTACCATGACACAAGCAGCGCATTCTGAGCACGCCAGCACTTAGCGAGGTCATTGCATCGCAGGATGCAATCGAGCTTAGTACTGCTGCGTTGCGAAGCATAGCGAAAGCGTGCCTGCGGCTGTCATGGTACCTGCTTCCCACGCACACTAACATATTATAAATAAGAGCCGCACAAATTGTACGGCTCCTACAACTTCTTTATTCAGTTCTCAGTGCCACCACAGGATCCTTCTTCGCTGCGCTTCTGGAGGGGATAATACCCGCAAACAGTGTCAACAGCACACTGATTCCAATTAATATCAGCGCTACCGATAACGGCAAAATCGCATTCAGATTACCGATTCCCGTAACCGCATGTAAAATCAGGTTAATCGGGATACAAAGCAGGTAAGTAATCAACACACCCAGCGCTCCCGCTGAAAAACCAATCATGACAGTCTCTGCATTAAACATGCTGGATACATTTTTCTTGGATGCTCCGATAGCACGCAGGATACCGATTTCCTTGGTACGCTCCTGCACGGATATCAAGGTAATAACACCAATCATAATGGATGAAACAATCAATGAAATCGCCACAAACGCAATCAATACATAGGTAATTGCATTAATGATTGTGGTAACGGAAGACATCATCAGTCCCACATAATCCGTATATGTGATTTCCTCCAATTCCTCTACGCTATCATTGTAAGCAGCAATGGCTTCCTCTATCACATCCTTCTTCTCAAAGGAGGATGCATAGAGATTAATGGTTGCCGGATCTTCTATATCCACATAGCCCAATTCTCTCAGATTGTACTCGTAGGTTGAATCTGAAAATTCAAGAACTTCATCATGATAGGTTACCATCTGCTCCTCAGTATAACTGTCTATAGCCATATTCAGGGCTCCGGCTAACTGCAGGGGACTCATAGTACCAAGCTGAGCTGCCACCTGCGATGCATACTGCATCTTAGTCTGCTCCACCACCATCTGTGTGAACAGTTCTTCAATATCCTCATCCGACATGGCTGAGATATAATCCTGTATCTCCTTCTGAGCCATACCCATCTGTGCAGTCATGGCT
>SVFG01000151.1 GCA_015056975.1 Lachnospiraceae bacterium
TAAACTCTGCCGTATCAAAATGACATTCCATTTGTTCCCAGTCAATAAACTGTGTGGCTTCCTCATCCCTGCAGACACAGTCATATAAGACAGCTCCCGCAACACATCCTCCGGATATCGCACCCGGCTTTTTTGTCTCTGCACTAGTAAACAAATCCTGCAGATTGTAGCCGGACTGTAGTCCCACATTCTGCAGCGCATACATGGACTGTATGTAAAATGCATACGGCACCATATATTGACGACCATCTACCATTCCGCAGGCATAGGCATTAGAATACAGTTCTGCCTTAGCATCTATCCTATCGTCATCAATAGGTTCTAAATATCCTTCTCTGCTATAGTTGTACAAATCAATCATGCTGACGTCAACAATATCCGGTCCTTTTTTTGCCGAAATTTCCAATTGCAGCTGCGTACAAAATTCCTCAAAGCTCATTTCATTTTCATCATAGGACTGCAATGTAATATGATAATCCGGGTAGGATTTATTAAACAGCGCAACCGCTTTATGTAAATCTAAAGAAGCCAGAGCCACCAGCTTAAGCTCCTTGACTTCCTGATTAATATCCCAAAAGCCCTCCTGCAATCGCATTAACTCTCTTTGCCCATTCCATGTCGCCAAAAGAAGAATACTCCCATCGGAACCAAAACCGATATCTTCTATCGTATCCACCACAATATTTTGACTGTCCCATGTCACTAGTGGCGCCAGAAGCATTTCGCTTGCACTGTAAAGGCGACCGGTTTCCGCAATCAGAATAGCTCCGTCTTCCGCACCAATATAGCAGGCATCCGCAAAAGAACTGTTACTCAGCATCTCCTTCGGCATACATGCCTCATTATCCGGCAGAGAAAATATATTAAGCTTTGAATCCGTTGCAGAATATCCCAATACTCCCTTCAGTTTTCCATCCGCTGCAAAAACCAACTTCTGTATGCGAATCTTTCCTAAATTCTGAGGTTGCTGTTTAAAATTCTTATCATATACCTCAAAGTTATCATGATTGTAAAAATATGAAGTCCCCTCTATATCCATTTCCCATGACATACTGTTAAGCATGGATGTCCATGGAAATTTTTGCTCCAGAATCACTTGCTCCTTCGTCCATTTAACCAACCAAAATTCATTGCCATCCGGCGAGGTAAGCAAATAAATTTCACCCTTTGGTGAAACACATTGATTATAGATAACTGTCTCCTGACCATCCACCTCAATACTTAAATCCAAGGCATAGGTATCCCATTTGTCGTATGGGGCCTGACAAATCTGAATATATCTGGTAATCGCGACACGATTAGCCTCCAGATTTTCTGTCACTTTACTAATTCGATAGATTGTCTCGTTTTCTATCCGATAACAACATTCTTCAAATGTTCCCTGCTTCTGCGGAAGCTCACTGTCCGGATTCGGAATTAAAATTTCTGTAGCCTTATATCCGTATTCTGTTGTTGGTTCTGCTGTATCAGAACAACCAGTCAATAAAAAAATTAGACTCAACAGGCATAATATCCAATGATTAGATTTCATTATTTGCTCCTTCCCTTATGTATCAATGTACCGGTCAACAATAAAACATTAACAAACTACGACAAATTATGCAATAGAAAAACAGCCGGGTCCGCAGACCCGACTGTCTCATATATATGTTTTGCAATTTACATAAACTCTTTTACAGATTTGTAAACGCCGTTAGCGTCCAGACCATACTTCTCAATCAGAGCACCTGCGGAACCGGACTCACCGAAGATATCCTGCATACCAATCTTCTTAACGGGAGTAGGAAGGTTTGCACATAAGCAGTCACAAACTGCACTTCCCAGACCGCCGATAACGGAATGCTCTTCTACGGTAACTACCTTACCTGTCTTCTTTGCGCTCTTTAAGATGAGCTCCTCATCAAGAGGCTTGATGGTACAGATATTGATAACCTCTGCATCAATTCCGTCTGCTGCAAGCTTCTCAGCAGCACCGATTGCAGAATCTACACAGATACCGGTTGCTACGATGGTAACATCCTTACCTTCTCTAACTACGGTACCCTTGCCAATCTCAAACTTGTAATCAGGCTTATCGTTGATTACGGGAACTGCTGCACGTCCGAAACGGATGTAAACAGGACCTTCATGCTCAAGTGCTGCACGAACTGCTGCCTTTGCTTCAATATCATCGGAAGGACACATAACTACCATGCCGGGAATGGTTCTCATAAGAGCCAAGTCCTCGTTACACTGATGGGTAGCACCGTCTTCACCTACGGAGATACCTGCATGGGTAGCACCGATTTTAACGTTCAAATTAGGGTAACCTACAGAGTTACGAACCTGCTCGTAAGCACGGCCTGCTGCGAACATTGCAAAGGAGCTTACGAAGGGAACCTTGCCTGCAAGAGATAAACCTGCTGCCACGCCCATCATGTTACACTCAGCAATACCGCAGTCGATATGTCTGTCGGGATATGCCTTCTTGAAAATACCGGTCTTGGTAGCTGCTGCAAGGTCAGCATCCAAAACTACTAAGTTGGGGAACTCTTCAGCGAGATCCTTTAAAGCGTTACCATAGCTTTCTCTGGTTGCGATCTTAATAACGTCTGCCATTATGCTTCACCTGCTTTCTCTAAATCTGCTGCAATCTTGTCTAAATCTGCCATTGCAGTAGCATACTGTTCATCATTGGGAGCTGTACCGTGCCAAGCTGCGTTGTTCTCCATGAAGGAAACGCCCTTACCCTTAACGGACTTAACAACGATACAGGTAGGCTGACCCTTGGTAGCCTTTGCTTCATCAAATGCTGCTCTCAGGGAATCAAAATCATGTGCATCAGCATTGATTACATGGAAATTGAATGCCTCAAACTTCTTATCGATAGGATAAGGAGAGCATACTTCATCGATAGCACCGTCAATCTGGAGATTGTTGTTATCAACGATAACTACAAGGTTGTCAAGCTCGCGGAAGCCTGCGAACATAGCTGCCTCCCATACCTGACCTTCCTGAATCTCACCGTCACCAAGAAGTGTGTACACACGGTTGCTCTTGCCGTCCATCTTGAAGCCAAGTGCCATACCAACTGCTGCGGAGATACCCTGTCCCAAGGAACCGGAAGCCATATCTACGCCGGGTATATGTATACAGGGATGTCCCTGTAAGTAAGAACCTAATTTTCTGAGGGTCTTCAAATCCTCAACGGGGAAGAAGCCTCTGTTTGCAAGTGCAGAGTACAGACCGGGAGCTGTATGTCCCTTGGACAATACGAAACGGTCTCTTGCCTCCATATCAGGATTCTTAGGATCAATATTCATCTCTTCAAAATAAAGAAATGTAAATACATCAGCTGCGGAAAGAGATCCGCCGGGATGTCCCGCTTTTGCGCTGTGAACTGCGGTAACAATGCCCTTACGAACATCATTCGCGCGCTTTTGCAGTTCTAAATTGTTCATCGTTTCCTCCATTCTGCCGTAAAAAGGCATACGGCTTTCGCTTTTTGCTCTGTTTTTTATACTAACACAAAACCTAAATTACGTCCAGTTAATTCTGTCCGTAGTAAGCATTTGCGCCATGCTTTCTGTAGTAGTGCTTATCCTGCAGCTCCTGAGGTGCAGGCTGGATGCGGGGATTAATTGTCTCAGCACGATAAGCCATCTTTGCAACCTCTTCCAATACTACTGCGTTGTGAACAGCCTCATGAGCATCCTTGCCCCATGCAAAAGGTCCGTGGTTCTTGCAAAGCACTGCGGGCACTGCCATGGGGTCCTTGCCCATGCGATTGAATTCATTTACAATCAAGTGTCCTGTGTTTGCCTCGTAAGCATCCTCGATTTCCTCTGCGGTCAGG
>SVFG01000152.1 GCA_015056975.1 Lachnospiraceae bacterium
ACTCAAGTCCCTTGGCAAAATTGTTTTCCGGTGCCTCTACAGACAACCCCATGTAATTATTTAAATTAAACATTTGCATATCAAAGGGTGGATTATTTGTCAAAACTCCCACCGGATTGTCATATACTTTTAAGCCTTCCTCCACACACTCCACCGTAATTGATGCATCTCTATCCGAAATAATCCAATGCAGCGGCGATAGCGGCAGTTCATTACTAAAATCCTGATTCCAAAGATTTAAGCTTTGTAGCTTTTCCTTAACCTCCGTAATGGTTGCACACTGCCCCAAAATCCACGGAATAAACTCAAATGGAGCTATATTATCCTTTTCCTCCACTTCTTCCTTGTACTTTGCGTTACCGGGAAAATTTAGCCCCGCCATACTTAAGCCCTTTTCGTTGGTTGCATCATAATATAGGGGATAATCCTCCACAACAAATGCCATTCCTATCATAGCGTAATGCTGCTTCAAATCCCTTTTATTTCTAAAACGAAAGGGATAACTACGTGGCGTTATGGTGACTGTCTCCTGATAAGAAAATTCGTAGTCAAGTGTTCTTCCGAAATAATGGTCTTTTGTCTTATAAGTTGCTGCTGTACACATACAGATACCTCCTAAATGTCGCTATCTATTAGTATTACCACTTCTTCCGCTTTATTTGTGCTTTTCCAACCACTGTTCAAACAATTCCTCAAACTCCGTTTCTTGCGCTGTTCCCGGTTTCGGCAACTCCACCATACGTTTTTCCCAGGAAGATAAATAGATTGCATTGGAAAGCAGTAAGCTCTTTCTGCCTTCGCTTCCTTCTGCAACACTCTCTCCCTGTCCATGACACTCATCCGCAAAGCCTTGCATCACTACTTTATAGGGGTCTGCTTCCTTTTCAAAGGAAAACTCGGTCCATGTCCCTTTTATTTTCCGAAAATGTTCTGTTGCAGTTTTCCGGTATTCTGCCTCCTTGCAACCAAGCTCACCTGCGATCTCTCCTATCCGAATGGTGTCTCCTTCGCAAATAATCAAAGCTTCCTCCAAGGAAATCTCCAATCGGTTCAGTCCCGGAGCCTCACCTGTAGAAGTAACAAAGGTACCTGTTGCTCCATTTTCCCATTCCAAATAGGCAGTTACTTCATCTTCAACTTCAATATCATGATAGTACCCTTCCTTGCAGAATCCCTGCACTCTTGCAGGCATACCGCACAACCACTGCAATAGGTCCAGATTATGAGGGCATTGGTTAAGAAGTACACCGCCACCATCCTTTTCCCATGTACCTCGCCATGCCACATCATTGTAGTATGCCTGCGGGCGATACCAATCCGTTACTTTCCAATTCACGCGCTTAACCGCGCCGTATTTTCCACTGTGAATTAACTCATATAGCTTTTGATAAATAGGCTGGGTACGCTGGTTAAATACCATGCCAAATACTTTGCCGGCAGACACTGCCGCCTCTTCCATTTGGCGGGCCTGTCTGCTATAAACACCGGAGGGCTTATCACACAGAACATGGAGCCCATTTTTAAATGCCCGCACGGCAATTTCCTCATGCGCGTAGTGGGGTGTTGCAATCACCACTGCATCCAATGCAAGTTCACCGTTCTCCACCGCTTCAAACAATAGGTCTGCGCTGTCATATACCTTAACCCCTGCCTCTATGGAAGGCAGAAGCATCTCACGATACACTCCGCGTACTCTCGTAATTGCGCTAAGCTCCATACCGGCTATCTCTTTTTCCTGTAAAAGAAGCGCGTACTTGCTTCCCATGTATCCAACGCCAATAACTGCAGTTTTCACCTGTGGCCCCTCCTTCATTTTGTTACGTTTTCCCTTCATACCTATTATCCAGTCACAATTTATTTATACCACAGTTTCCTATAAATGGCTTAACTAAATTACCATAAAAGAAACGACATGTTCCCCTTAAGAGAACATGTCGTTTCTTTATGTTGAATCTCTTTCTAAAAGAATCGGTGTCGTACAAAAAGACTGTGTCTGTAAGTTTGGCTTCTTTAACTTTTGCAAAATAAACATTGCTGCTTGATTTCCCATCTCGTACATATCTACCTCAATAGCGGTAAGTGTTGGTACTGTCAGCATGGAAAACGGATAATTATCAAATGTCATAAGAGCAATATCCCTCGGTATCTCAAGCCCCGCCGCCCGGATACTTTGGATACAGCCCATTGCAAGATAGTTATTTGTACATAGGATAACCTCCGGTATCTGGCCACGTTTCAGTATCTCTTCCGTGGCCACACGACCTTCTTCATAGGATGTGATGTCTGTTACCGTCTCGATGGACAACTCTTCTTCTTCAAACACTAGATTGATTCCGTTAAGTCTTCTTAAAGATATTTGATCCTTCTTCGCATCTCCCATCAGGAAAACAATTCTTCGATATCCTTTATCCAGAAGATAATTGGCCGCCAGCTGTCCTGCCGCTTCGTGACTGACATCTATCCAGCTTAGTGTATTGGCAAAATCCGGTTTACCAATAATCAAATGCGGATATGCTTCTTTTCCAAGAATAAAGGCTAACTGCTTTGTAAGGATGCCCGCATAGATAATGATGCCATCAGCTTCCTCACTAAGCATCAGTTCTTTCACCGCCTCAGGAGCATCCTCTTTTGTTACATGCTTCAATATAAGCGAGTACCCCTTCTTTTCAAGATATCTGTCAATTCCTGTAACAATCTCAAACATATGAGGATTCTCGAATCCCACACCTCTGGACAAATCCGCAGCAAACAGTATGATTCCGTTTTTTCCCTTAGCAAAGCTTCTGGCTCTGGCATTGGGTTTATATCCCATGTCTTCAGCGATTTCCCGTATTCTTTTTTTCGTTTCCTCAGATATTGAATAGCTGTCATTGAGTGCCTTCGATACCGTCGAAATTGATACACCTGCCGCTTTTGCCAAATCGTAAATCGTTGTTGCCATAACTCACCCTTACTTCGTCAGTAAAATCACATACCCATTTTGCTGCAGCTTTCCGTCTGCATAATTCTTACTCATTATTATACTTCCCTGCATAGGCACAGACAAGGCGCTTTCCCCTTGATTCATAAACACGCAGATAGCATTCTTTTCATCCGCTCTTTTATACCCATATGCAAAATCCTGCGCCAGGATGGTCTCATATTCGCCATCTCTTAAGCACGCATATTCCTTTCGAAGCTGTATAAACTTCCTATAGATATCCTCCAACATATCATTTCTTGAAAACTCCATAGGACGTCTGTACTCCGATTCATTTTGTCCGGAAAGACCTTTTTCATCTCCGTAGAAAATACTTGGCATACCTACAAACGTCATTTGGAACAACAACGCCAACTCCATACCTTCCCTATCCTCACCACACACGGTAAGAAAACGGCTCACATCATGGCTATCTAAGAGATTCAACTGTGCAAAGGTTGCCTGCTTGGGGTATCTCATAAGAAGATTTGTCACCCTTGCATCAAACTCCGGCGCATCAATGCTCTTGTCTGCAAAAAACTGTCCGCAGAATCTTCGAAAATCGTAGTTCATTGCGCTATCCATCAAATTTAAGTTAATATAATGGTTGGCATTTTCCCATACTTCACCTATAACCAGTGCGTCCCTTTTTTCCCCTTTTACCGCATTCCGAAAGGCCCTGAGGAATTGGTCATCTACTTCATTTGCCACATCCAGTCGCCAGCCGTCCACATCGAATTCCCGCACCCAGTACGCGCCAACTTCACAAAAGTAGTCTCTTAACTTTTTGTTTGCCGTATTAGTCTTGGGCATCTGCGGAACGTAGGCAAAGCACATGTAATCCGGTTCTTCGCCATTTGCCGGGAATTTGG